>JANOYK010000563.1:0-2061 GCA_031428855.1 Burkholderiales bacterium
CCACGCCACCGCACCCGCAATCTCATCCGCCCGCGCCGCGCGTTCGCGTGCGCCGATCTCGACCAGCTTCGATACCAGGCCGCTCATGCGCGGGCTGAGTTTTTTTGTTGCATCGGTACCGAACGCGCCGAAATGTTCCTCGCTGCCATCGGCCAGGATCGCGTCGATGCCCAGCACGTTGTGCACCATGTTGCCGTAGGCAATCGAGCGGCTGCCGCAGGAATTGTTGCCGGCCATGCCGCCGAGCGTCGCCTGCGCGCTGGTCGAGACGTCGACCGGATACCAGAGGCCGTGCGGCTTCAAATACGCGTTGAGGTGGTCGAGCACCATGCCCGGTTGCACCGTGACGGTGGCAGCGGCTTTGTCAAACTCCGTGACTTGATTGAGATACTTGCTGTTGTCGATCACCAGGCACTCGCCGGTGGTCTGGCCGCATTGCGAGGTGCCGGCGCCACGCGGCAGCACCGGCACTTTGATGTCGCGCGCGATGTGCAGGGCCATGCGGGCGTCGTCTTCGCTCTTTGGGATGCAGACGCCGACGGGTTCGATTTGGTAAATCGAGGCATCGGTCGAGTAGCGCCCGCGCGAGGCGGCATCGAACAGCACCTCGCATTGCGTGTGCCGGCGCAATAGATCGGCCAGCCGGCTGCGCTGTAGCAGCACGCCGGAAGAGACCACTGTTGCCGCACCGCCTGGGTGGCTCACGCCGCCAGCAGGGTGCGTACCGAAGGCGGCTGCGCTGCCGGCGAGCGCATTTTTTTCAGCAGGCGGCAGCGGTGCGTTCATTCGACCACGGCTTCCTCGGCCTGTCGGATCGCATCAAGCATGGTGGCCGGTTCATGCGCGCCTGACAAGGAGACGCGCTTGTTGAACACGAAAAACGGCACGCCTTCGACCCCCATGCCGCGCGCTTCTTCATCGGCACTACGCACGTCTTCCAACGCACCAGGATCGTCAAGACGCGCTTCCACCAAGGCTTTCGGCAGGCCGGCCGCCACCGCGACCTCGATCAGATTGGCGCGCTTGGTGAAATCGAGGTTATCGATGAAGTAGGCTTTGAACAGCGCTTCGACCACGCGCTCTTGCTGCTCGCCGGGTTCAGCCAGATCAATCAGGCTATGCGCGGCGAGCGAGTTGGGCTGCTGCTCAATCCCGTCAAAATCCATCTCCAGCCCTTCGTCCGCACCGACCGCAGCCACACGCTTGTAATTCGCGCCGCCGTTGGGGCCGAACTTACGCAGGATGTAGTCCTTGCGCGTGATGCCCTCCAACGGCATGTCGGGGTTCAACTGAAACGGCCGCCAGCGGATCTGCGGCGGCTCGGCATCTGGATTTTCTTCCGCGTATTGCGCCAGCGCGGTTTCGAGACGGCGCTTGCCGATGTAGCACCAGGGGCACACTATGTCGGAGATGATGTCGATGGTAAGAGCCATGGCGAGTCGGGGCCGAAGCCGTAAAATGAGAATCCAAAATTTTACGCCCTGCCGCGCTTTACCGGTTCGGCCTTTACCGCTGTTTTACCTGTCCACGCCAGCCCGGCGCGCTACCCGCCCGCCGCCTGCTCGCCACCATCCCGAGGGAACTCACCATGATCCGCTACAGCAACGCCAAATCCGGCCGCCACTTTCTGCAAATTCCCGGCCCCACCAACGTGCCGGACCGGATTCTGCGCGCGATTGACCACCCCACCATCGACCATCGTGGCCCCGAGTTCGGCGTGATCGGGCGCAAGTGTCTGGAAGGCATGAAAAAGATTTTCCAGACCGCCTCGCATGTCATCATCTACCCCGCATCCGGCACCGGCGCGTGGGAAGCCGCGCTGGTCAACACGCTCTCGCCCGGCGACGCGGTGTTGATGTATGAATCCGGCCAGTTCGCCACGCTGTGGAAAAACATCGCGACCAAACTCGGCTTCAAGCCCGAGTTCATCGAAGGCGACTGGCGGCGCGCGGCGGTGCCGGAAGAAATCGAAGCGCGTTTGAAAAAAGACAGCGGCCACGCCATCAAGGCGGTGTGCGTGGTGCATAACGAAACCTCGACCGGCTGCACCGCGCGGATTGC
>JANOYK010000564.1:0-2687 GCA_031428855.1 Burkholderiales bacterium
CCGTCAGGTTAAAGGTATCAGGCCCGTTACCGGTGTTGGTCAGGGTGTGCGGAAAGTAGACCGTACCGCCAGGTGAGACGATCTTGGTCTGGGTCGCGGTCAAAGTGAGCGAGGCGACCTGCTGCACCGTGGTGTTCACCGTGTTGGAGGTCACCGTGCGCGGCACCAGCGAGGCGTCGGTATAGGTGATCGAGGTGGAGTTACCGATCACTGTGCCCACGGCCGGTGCGGCCAGCGCCCCCTGAGACATGAGACCGGCAAGCAGCAGCGCTGCCAGCAGGGAAAACAACCGGGGAATCAGCCAAGTGATGAATCGCACTGGCTGGGGCGCAGCGCTTTTTGGGGCATTACTCGTCATTTGTCACTCCTGAATTGGCTTGACGGCAGTTGATGGCATTCAATTGACAGTGATTTGGATGAAAACTCTGGGCACGATTTTAGGAGGGAAGTCCTCTTGTAAATTATCAATTTTTGTCAAATTTCCGGGGAAACCGGTAATTTTGCACGTTTTTCCGCGAAATCGTGCAAAATGGTGTCCTATGTCCGATTCGGCGGCTTTCCAGCTTGGCGCGCCAACGCCCTCCACAATCCTGGTGATAGACGATCAGGAAGATGTGCTCCTGCTGATTTCGCACTATCTGAAAATGGATGGCCACCGCGCACTCACCGCGCAATCAGGTGAAGCCGCGCGCCAGCACCTCGCTGCTGCCACGCCGGATCTGATCCTGCTCGACGTGCTGATGCACGATGTCAACGGCTTCGATCTGTGCCGCGAAATCAAAGCGGCCCCGGCCAGCAGGATGGTGCCAGTGGTGCTGGTGACTTCGCTCGACGGCAAGGAAGACCGGATTGCCGGCATTGAGGCCGGATGTGACGAGTTTTTGTCCAAACCGCTGCATCGCGACGAACTGCGTGCGCGCGTGCGCTCGCTGCTCAAGCTGCAGGCCGCACGCAAGGCGTTGGAGGCCGAACAGTTGGCCAAGGAGCAGGAAAAACGCGCCGCCCTGCGCCACACGTTTGAGCGTTACGTGTCGCCCAGCGTGGTTGAGCAGGTGCTGCAACAAGGTGAGAGCGGCGGTGCCTCGTTCATGGCCGATGCCGGCTCGCGCCGTGATGCGGTGGCGCTGTTTGCCGACATGCGCGGCTTCACGCGCATGTCCGAAACACTGACCCCGCTGGAGGTGGTGGACATCCTCAACCAGTTTTTCAGCACCCTGACCGAAGTGGCGCACCGCCACGGCGGTACCATTTTCAGCATGGCCGGTGATTGCCTGCTGATCGGCTTCGGCGTGCCGCTGCCGCTGCCGGACATCGAGCGCAGCGCTCTGGCGGCAGCGCGTGACATCGTGCTCGAAACCGCGCCGCTGGTACAGCGCTGGCAGCAGCAATACGGAGTCAATGTCGGGGTCGGCATCGGCATCAATCGCGGCGAAGTGATCGCCGGCAACATCGGCTCGGCGTCCTACATCAGCTACACCATCATTGGCGATACCGTCAATGTGGCGGCGCGTCTGACTGACCTGGCGCACCCGGGCGAGGTCGTGTGCGCGGCACGCATGCGCGCTGCCGCCACCGGGATGACAGGCTGGCAAGTGCGGGAACAGGAATACACCGTCACTCTCAAAGGCAAGGCCCTGCCGGTACACGCCTACGGCTACCGGTTCACCACCGAGGTATCGACCGCATGAACGTATTGATTATTGACGACGCGCCCGATTTCCGCGCGCTGGCACGCCGGTTTATCGAAATTGAATGGCCCGATGCGGTGGTCACCGAATACGACCCGGTGGCGCTGAGCCGCCCGGGGGCGGATTTCGGCTGGAGCCGGTTCGATGTGGTGCTGCTCGACTTCATGCTGGGGCTCGAAGACGGCCTCGACTGGCTGCGTGCGTTCCGCAATATTGCAGGCATGCCGCCGATTATTTTCATGACCGGCAGCGGCAGCGAAGACGTCGCGGCGAAGGCCATCAAACTGGGCGCGGCTGACTACCTGCGCAAGCACGACTTGTCGCGCAGCCGGCTGGCCGATGCCATGCGCGAAGCGATCAGCGAATCGCGCGCGCACGCCAGTGTGACATTGCACATGGCTGCGGTGCCAGCGGGCGAGACCGGATTTGGCGTGCGCTCCGCTCCCAGCACTGGCATGCAGGAGATACAGATCAACGGTTACCGCATGATCCACAAGCTAGGCGAAGGCGGCATGGCGGTGGTGTATCTGGCCGAGCATCTGGAAAGCGGCGAAGAACAGGTCTTAAAAATTCTCGACACACGGGTCAGCACCGACCCCGACTTTTTGGATCGTTTCATCCGCGAGTACGGCGTCATCTCCAAGATTTCGAGCCCCTACGTGATCGGCATTCACGACCAGGGTTTCACCAATGACCATGCGTATATTTCGATGGAGTATCTGCCCGGCGGTGATTTGAATGAGCGCGTGCGGACCGGTTTGAGCACAGCAGAATCGATCCGCATCTTCCGGCAACTGATGCAGGCGCTAAAGGCCGTGCATGCGGCCGGCATCCTGCATCGCGACCTCAAGCCGCACAACATCATGTTCCGCGCCGACCAGAGTATTGCCTTGCTCGATTTCGGTGTGGCGAAGGAAGTCAATTCGCGCAACGATCTGACCCAGGTGGGATTTATCCTCGGCACCCCGCTCTACATGAGTCCGGAACAGGGCGAAGGAA
>JANOYK010000565.1:0-2375 GCA_031428855.1 Burkholderiales bacterium
GCGCCCGGCTGACGGGCTGATTGCGCAGGCGCTGCACTCGCAGGTGGCGATGCATGAACACTACGGCGGCGTGGTGCCGGAACTGGCCTCGCGCGATCACATCCGCCGGGTGCTGCCGTTAACCCGGCGCGTGCTGGCTGACGCGGGCGTGCGCACCGGAGACCTCGATGCGGTTGCCTTCACACGCGGCCCCGGCCTGGCAGGCGCGCTGCTGGTGGGTGCCGCAGCGGGCAATGCGCTCGCGCTGGCGCTTGGCATTCCCGCCATCGGTGTACATCATCTTGAAGGGCATTTACTCTCGCCGCTGCTGTCGGCCGAACCGCCTGCATTTCCGTTCGTGGCGCTGCTGGTGTCGGGCGGGCACACGCAGTTGATGCGGGTAGAAGGTGTAGGCCGTTATGAATTGCTGGGTGAGTCGATTGACGATGCGGCGGGCGAAGCGTTTGACAAGAGCGCGAAATTGCTCGGTCTGGGCTACCCCGGCGGCCCGGCGCTGGCGAAGCTGGCGGAGCTGGCGGAGCACGGCGATGCGGCGCGCTTCAAGCTGCCACGCCCGATGCTCGATAGCGGCGACCTCGCGTTCAGTTTCAGCGGGTTGAAAACGGCGGTGTTGAAGCTGGTCAAACTGCATTTGCCGCCTGTGGCTGACGGTGCCGCACATGACAATGCCGGTGGCGTACACGCCGGCATCGCCCGCGCAGTCGAAGAAGCCATCGTCGATGTGCTGGTGGCCAAATCGCTTGCAGCACTCGGGCGCACTGGGCTTGACCGCCTCGTGGTGGCGGGTGGCGTCAGCGCTAACCGGCGTTTGCGTGTGCGGCTCGACGCGGCAGCGGCGCAGCGCGGTGCGCAGGTGTTCTACCCGGAGCAAAGTTTGTGTACCGACAACGGCGCGATGATCGCTTACGCAGGCGCGTGCCGTCTTGCGCTGCGCAACGCGCAGCCGGCCAGCGCTACGCGTCCCGCCAGCGGTTCAACTGCCACCGGCACCACCTCAGATATTGCGGGCGGCGCTTACCAATTTGCGATCCGCCCGCGCTGGAACTTGACTGCTGCCGGGCAGAATTGACCGAAGCACCCAGCCGGAAACCGTTGGTGCATGCGCATCTTGAACGCTATGCCGTGCAAATCGTTGGTGCAAGCGGCTATTGGCACGATGCCAGCTCCATTTTTTCGACCAATCACGCCGCAATTGCTCGGTAAACTGCGACGCGCCCGGTGAATTGATGCACCGGTATTCTGCACCGGTATGCTTGATTCTTCCTCCCTAGGGTCTGTCCGGTAGGAATTAATTCTATAATTCTTACCTCTACACACACCACCGGGAGCGACACCATGGACGCCGTCATTTCCACCAAAGGCCAGATCGTCATCCCCAAACGCCTGCGCGATCAGTGGGGCCTCATCACCGGCTCGCGCGTCAAAATCGCCAGCACACCGGCCGGCATCCAAATTTCGCCGGTGGCGGCGCGCAACGCCAAGGCAGTGCTCAAAGGCCTGGGCCTGTCCGGCTACAAGGGCAAACCGCTCGCCATTGAAGACATGGACCCGCTCGCCGCCCTGAATACCGGCAAAAGAGCGCCGCGATGATCGCGCCCGACACCAATGTGCTGGCGCGCTTCTACCTGAACGACGATACGGCGCAGGCGCAGATCGCGGCCAGGCTGTTGATGGAAGAAGACGTTTTCATCCCCAAAACGGTATTGCTTGAACTCGAATGGGTGCTGCGCGGGGCAGCGCAAGTACCGGCTGCTGCCATCGCCAAATCAATCGCCCATTTGCTCAGCCTGCCCAATGTCAGAGTCGAGGACGAAGCGGCGGTGCGGACGGCACTCAAGGCATTCACCCAGGGGGTTGACTTTGCCGATGCGCTGCATGCTGCGGCGAGCAAGGGAGCAACCCGCTTCGTCACCTTCGATGTCAAGCTGGTCAAACGCTCGGCGCGCGGCCCGGCGCAGCCGCCGGTGGCTCTCGCTGCGTAACGCTGCTGCCCGCTCACACTTGCGGGCCGAACTGCGATCCGTGCAATTTTGCGATGGCACCGGCCGCGCAGCTTGCGGCCGGTTTTATCTTTTGACCGCAGCCGCCTTCTTCTCACCCAAGCGCGACTCCTTGCCGGCGATCAGCTTGGCGATGTTGTCGCTGTGCCGCCACACCAGCAGCAGTGCCATGAGTGCGGTGGCTAGTGTGATTTCGCTCATCTGCCAAAACAGCGTGTGGTAGAGCGGCGCGCACAGCGCAGCCACCATCGCGGCGAGGGACGAGTAGCGGAAAATGGCGGCCATGGCGAGCCAGGTGCCGAGCACCGCCAAGCCGAGGAAGGGATCGACCGCCAGCAAAATGCCGAGCGCGGTAGCCACGCCCTTGCCGCCGGC
>JANOYK010000566.1:0-11004 GCA_031428855.1 Burkholderiales bacterium
GGCATTTCATATTGAGTCAGTCGCGCTGGATGACCCGCCGCTCACGGCCTGTGCGATGGAGCCGCGGGCGGCGATAGCGCAGTGGACAGCGGATGCTGCGGGTGACAATCCAGGCGCCAGCGCCGCCAATTGCACCGGACAGTACACACTTATCGCCTCCACCCAGGGTGTGATGATAGTGCGCAAACAATTGGCCGAGAGTGTGCTCAAGATTGCGCCAGAAAAACTGCGCGTCATCACGCCCGATGTCGGCGGCGGCTTTGGCGCAAAGGTGCAGGCCTATCCCGAATACGCGGTGCTGCTGTTTGCGGCCAAACTGCTGGGCAAACCGGTGAAGTGGACGGCATCGCGGCTCGAATGCTTCCTCACCGACACGCGCGGACGCGACTCGAAAATCAAGGCCGACATGGCGTTCGACCAGGAGGGTCAGATCCTCGGCATCCGCGCCGACGCTGCCGTTGGCATCGGTGCCTATACCTCGACCTACATCGCTATCGTCGCCACCAACAACACCAAGAATTGTTTGTCGAGCGTGTACCGGGTGCCGTCGATCCGCCTGCGCTCACGCATGGTGTTCACCCATCACAGCATGCTCGGTGCCTATCGCGGCGCAGGGCGGCCCGAAGCGATTTATCTGATCGAGCGCCTGCTCGACCGCGCCAGTGCCAAATTTGGCCTCGACCGTGCCGAGATACGCCGGCGCAATTTGATTCCCGCGTCAGCCATGCCTTACAGCGCGGTGAACGGACAGACCTACGACAGCGGCGAATTTGAAGTGGTGCTCGACAAGGCCTTGAAACTGGCTGACTGGAACAATTTTCCGGCGCGCCGCACCGAATCGGCCAGCCGCGGCCTGCTGCGCGGCATCGGCATCTGCAATTTCCTCGAAGTGGCCGGCGGCATTCTGGAGGAGCCGGTCAATCTCAATTTTGGTGACGACGGCACCGTCAGCCTGCACACCGGCGCGCAAGCGATTGGTCAAGGCCACCTTGCTACTTATCCGCGCCTGATTGCGAAACACCTTGGCATCGACGTGTCCAAGGTGCGCCTCGTCGCCGGCGACAGCGCGCAAACGCCCGGCATCGTCGCCACCGTCGCCTCGCGCTCGACCATGATGACCGGCGGCGCGCTCACGCTCGCCTGTGACGAAGCGATCCGGCGCGGCAAATTGATCGCGTCGCATCTGCTTGAAGCCTCGGCCAGCGACATCGAGTTTGCGCAAGGCAAGTTCAGCGTGGCCGGTACTGACGTTGCGATTCCAATTCTGGAGATCACGCCGCGCTTGCGCAAAATGGGCGTATCAACCGCCACAGCACCGACCGCCGCCGCAACGCCGTCGCCTGCCGCCGCAAGCGCTGCTGCGCTGCCTGAAGGCGTTCCAGGCGAACTCTCCAACTTCGCCAAATTCGTCTCGCCGGGCATGAGCTTCCCCAACGGCTGCCACATCTGCGAAGTCGAAGTCGACCCCGACACCGGCCTCACTCGCATCGTGCGCTACACCGCCGTCGATGATGTCGGCGTGGTGCTCAACCGCACTATCGTCGAAGGCCAAGTCATGGGCGGCATTGCCCAAGGCCTGGGCCAGGTGTTCGGCGAGCAACTGGTGCGCGACGACAGCGGCCAGGTGCTCAATGCCTCGTTCATGGACTACCCGATGCCACACGCGGGTCTGTTCCCCGCACCCGCCATCGGCCACCACGAAGCGCGCTGCACCACCAATCCGCTCGGCGTCAAAGGCGCGGGCGAGTCAGGGGTGAGCGGCGCGCTGCCGTCGGCAGTGAATGCGATTCTTGATGCGCTGGCCGTTCGCGGAGTGAAGGAGATGGACCTGCCGTTTACGCCGGGGCGGGTGTGGGCGGCGTTGCAGCGGGCGGCATAAGGACGCATGCTGATCGTTCGCAGGCGGCATGGCAGCTGACCGGCGCGGCCCGGATATGACGCGCTGATTTGACGTTCTGATGTAAGGTTCAATCGTCTGCATCTCAAATGAGATACAATCTCCCAAATCATAGGAGACTTCAACATGACCGCACACACCTCCATGCTTCATGTCCGGGTGGACGACGAAACCAAGGCGCAAGCCACTGCGACGCTTGCCGCGATGGGCTTGTCAATTTCTGATGCAGTACGCCTGCTCCTGCGGCGCGTTATTGCTGACCAGGCGTTTCCGCTCGAACTCAAAGTGCCCAACGCGGAGACGCGCGCCGCCATGGCCGAGGCTGACGCTATCGTCAAGACGCGCCGCCCGCGCTTTGCTTCCGCTGACGAATTGTTTGCGCATCTTGACAAGAACATCCGCAAGTAAACGGGCCACGCTGCCACGCGAGCCGGACTATGCAAAAACGTTTTTGAAAGACTGGGAACGTCTGACGCATTCAGGCCGGTACGATATGCACCGGCTCAAGCAAGCCATGATGTTGCTGGTCGCGAACAACGGCCCGCTCGGCCCCGAGTGGCTCGATCATCCACTCAAAGGCAACTGGGAAGGCCACCGCGAATGCCATATTGGCGGTGACTTCCTGCTCGCATACAAGATCGACAGCGGCGGATTGTCCGGAAAAGTGGTGTTCGTCAGAGCTGGAACCCATTCCGAGCTGTTTCGCGCCTAGTCACGCTCGGCACCGGCGCGGCATCAATGCGGCGGCACCTGTGCCGCGCTCACGCCAACTGCTCAAGCCGGCTCAAGAATATGAATCACGCGTGACGCGATGAACTCCTTGGTCTTTGCGCCATAGGCTGCCATGTGCGGGGCCGCAGCGTGAGCCTTGAGCGCGTCCATGCTGGCCCACTTCTCGATCACGACGAAGGTGTCCGGCCCCCACGGGGTTTGCAGCGGCGGCGCGTTGGCTGCATCTATCGCTGCACCGTATTCAATGCAGCCGTTCTCTGCATGCACAGCGGGCACGTTGGCGCGAAAATGCGTGAGGATGGTGTCGCGCTGGCCGGGTTTGGCGGTGATGACGGCGAGGATGTGAATCATGAAGAGGGATCCTATCGGGAGTGAGTGGTTGAGGTACTGGAGGGGATGGCATAACGGGTGGAAGTATCACCCAGAAGAAGCTACAGAGGGAAGCTAGAGCGGGAAGCAACAACGAGATGCCGGCCATCGCTGGCTGCGCGGGCTGCTGGTCGAGGCGGCGCGCGCGGGCAGCGCGCAGAACCGGGCAGCGCCCTGAAACCCTTGGTGGGAGCGCCTTTCAGGAAACCCCTTCGCTGAAACCCTTGGTGGGAGCGCTTAAGCGGCGTTCTCGCGCGCGCAGGCCGCAGCACAGGTGCGCACGTCAGCGAGCGTGTCAATGCTGCGCCACTGCGCCAGCGCCGTTGCACTGCGTGCCGCCCCCAGCACGGCATCGCACTGAGCGCGAAACTTCGCGTCCAACTGCGCGTCAGTCATCGGCTGTTGCTGGCTGCCCACGCAATGCGCAATCGACACTGCATGTTGTGCGCCATTGGTCAGGGTGACAACAGCGTGAACCGCGTCAAGGGCCATGCCGGCATCGGCCACTGCCTGCACTTTGCTGCGCAATGCCACCACGTCGGCGGCATTGACACGCGCATCGGCATACTGCGCCTCACCGCCTGCACCATCGATCAGCGCCACCGCCGCCGAGTGGAACACGCTGAACTTGCCCTCCAGCCCGGTGCGCGGTGTTTTCTTGCCGGTCAATTCGAGCGTCATCGGATGCACGGTGAGGTCGATGCGCGCGACATCGGCAGCGCGCACGCCCTTCTGATTGCGGAAATACATGCAGGCGTCAATCGCCGGGTGGATCACGAGACCGCACGCAAACGGCTTATAGGTGTTGCCGAGCAGGTCGTAGCGCTGGCCGAGTGCATCGACACATTTGGCGAGGTCCACCGTGGTCGAGAGCACGTTGGCAAAGCCGCGTTTGCCTTCGATGGCGCTCTCGGCGCTGGTGAAGCCCGCCTCGGCCATCAATGCGGCAGCGAGGCCGTTTTGCGCAGCGCGGCCCGGGTGCAGGCTCTTGGCCATGCTGCCGAACATTTCACGAATCCCCGCCGCTTGTGTCGCTGCAAGGCCGAGCGCCCAGGTGGTGCGTTCTTCATCCAGCCCGAGCAAGCGCGCGCTCGCTGCGGCGGCACCGAATACACCGGCGGTGGCGGTGATGTGCCAGCCAATGTCGTAGTGGGCCGGCAGCACCGCGCGCGCGATGCGGCATTCGACTTCGACGCCCGCAACGAACGCGTTAATGAGATCGCGTCCGCTCGCGCTGCGCAGTTCGGCGAGCGCCAGTACAGCAGAGGCCACCGGCCCGCTCGGATGCACCAGGGTATCGGGGTGGGTGTCATCGAAGTCGAGCACGTGCGAGCTGATGCCATTGACCAGCGCGGCGTGGAGAATGTCGGTGCGCTCGCAGCGCCCCAGCAGCGTGGCCTGCGCGGCACCTGCGAACGGGCGCAGCGCCTTCCAGGCAATCTCGACGGTCGGATGCGCACTTGCGCCGATGGCGCAGCCAGCCCAGTTCAGGAGCGCGCGTTTGGCCTCGTGTACCACTGGCGCGGGCAAGGTGTCGAAACGGCTGGCGACGCCGTAGCGTGCGAGGAGGCGGGTGGCGGCGATGGATGGATTGCTGTTCATGCTCATTACTCACATCTAGACAAATTTCGGTTCAACCATGGGTGCATACGGCTCAGACCACCCGGGAGCGCAGTCAAGCGATGCAGTCCAGTGATGCGATCCGGTGCTGCAATGCGCCGGGTGTTCAGTCCACCCGCGCGCCAGTCTCGCGCACCACCTTGGCCCAATGCTCGATCTCCCTCGGGATCAGCGCCGCAAAACTCTCGGCGCTGCCGCCAATCGGTTCCAGCCCGCCCTGTTGAATCATGCGTTCGCGAATCTCAGGCAGGGCGATGATGCGGCGCAGATCGGCATTGAGGCGCTCGACAATCGGGCGCGGCGTGCCGGCCGGCGCGACCACGCCGAACCAGGCTTGATATTCGTAGCCTGGCACACCGGCCTCGGCAATCGTCGGTAAATCCGGCGCAGCCAGCAAACGTTTGGGCGTGCCAGTGGCGAGCGCGCGCAGCTTGCCCGCCTTCACCAGCGGCATCGACGAGAGCAGATTGACGAACATCACCGAGGCTTCGCCACCGAGCAAGCCGTTGAGCGCCGGGGCGCTGCCTTTGTATGGCACATGCACCAGATCAATCGCGGCGCGGGTCTTGAACAGCTCGGTCGCGAGATGCACGGCGCTGCCATTGCCCACGGATGCGTAGTTGATTTGCCCCGGTTTGGCTTTTGCCAACGCGACCAGCTCGGCCACGTTGTTTACCGGCAGGCTGGGATGCACCACCAGGATGAACGGCAGGTTTGCCACCAGCGTGATTGGCGCAAAATCGCGCACCGGGTGGTAAGGCAGCTTGGGATACAGCGCCGGGTTGATCGCCAGCGGGCCGTTGTCGGCCATGCCAATCGTGTAGCCATCGGGCGCGGCCTTAGCGACTGCATCGACACCAATGATCGCGCCCGCGCCGGGACGGTTCTCCACCGTCACTTGCTGACCCCACGCCTCGGTCAGCTTTTGCCCGAGCATGCGCGCGACGATGTCGGTGCCGGAGCCGGGCGGGTAAGGCACGATGAAGCGCACTGGTTTGTTCGGGTAGGCAGGTTGCGCAGCGGCTGGGCCGCTCAACACGGTCAACGCGGTCAATGCGGTCAATGCGGCCAGCGCCGCCATCAAGCCGCCCGCCAGTTGGCGGCATAGCGCAACGCGTTCGCGCAAGGCAGATCGTCTCATCATGAAACACCTCTTGAAAAATTCGGAATGGTGCCGCCAGCATCAGCGCTGCCCAGCAGGTGCGTCCCATGAACATGGTGCGCGCAACTGAATCCGCACCGGACCCACACAGCCCGGCAGCTTACACGCCCAGCACCTTGCGGCTCACCATCGCGTGAATGCCCTTGTTGCCATCCACGATCTGCGTCACATGCAGATCACAGGCGAGACTGCAAAACACGTAGGCTTCTTCGGGTGTCCAGGGTTTGAACTCAACCAGCCAGGCGATCATGTTGCGCAGCGCTTGCTTGGCGGCGAGGTCGAGGTCAGCGTCGAAGCCCATCGCGACGTAGTGGGTGGGCGTGATGGCGCGTGGGAAATTGAGTGTGCGTTTGTGCAACGTGACTTCAAACACGCCTTTGAGACAGGTTTCGAGCGCGGTGAGGCAGACCTCTCCATCGCCCTGCACTGCATGGCCATCACCGACCGAAAAATTCGCGCCCGGCACAAACACCGGCAGGAACAAGGAGGTGCCCGGCACGAACTCCTTGTTGTCGATATTGCCGCCGTATTCACGCGGCTCAATTGACGAGACGCGGCCATATTTTGGCGGCGGTGCGACGCCGGTGATACCAAAAAAAGGCTGCAACGGCACGTCAATGCCCCACGGCAGTTTGGCTACGCCCGCAGCACGGTCAATCGGAATGATGCGGCGCGCCAGCTCGGAGAAATCTTCCGGCAGCGCACCCTTCAAGGGCCGGATGATGTTCCAGCCCCAGTCGACCGTGAGTTCAATATCGATGAACTTGATTTCAAGCGTGTCGCCCGGCTCGGCACCGCGCACCGCCACCGGTCCGGTCAAGATGTGCGGCCCCAACAGCGGCTGCACCTGCTCGACGATCACGCGGTGATCAGGGCGGAACAGCGTGTGATCGGTGACCTCGCCGTAGCCACCCGACACGGTGTCAATCGTGATGCGGTCGCCAGAATCAATCGTGATGACGGCTGGAATAGCAGCGTCAAAGTGGCCCCAATGCACCGTCTGCGGTGTCGGGTTGAGTGTGTGATGTTGACTCATGCGTGTACCCCCGGCACTGGCAGCGGCTTGGCACCGGACACACCGAGGTGCTCATTCAAGATATCCGGCTGCTGTTGCAGCTCGGCCGGCGTGCCGGAAAACACAAACCGGCCGGCTGAAATGATGTGGACGTAATCGGCCACTGACAAGGCCAGCGCCAGATTTTGTTCGACCAGCAAAATCGCGTGGCCCAGACTCTTGACGCGCGCCATGATCTCGCCCACATGCAAAACAAAACGCGGCGACAGACCCTCTGACGGTTCATCCATCAGGATCAAATCCGGGTTCGCCATCAGGGCGCGGCCAATCGCGAGCATTTGCTGTTCGCCGCCGCTCAACTCATTGCCGCCATTGGCAAGGCGCTCGCGCAGTTGCGGGAATTCGGCGAGCACGGTGTCGAGTGTCCATTCAAACTGGGCAGCGCCGCTGGTACCGGCGTTGGCAGCGCTGCCGGCACCGGCGTGTCGCGCACCGCCGGTGCCAGCCGTGCGCCGCGTCGCACCGCGCGCCAGCGTGCTTAGCGGCAGCATCAGGTTTTCTCGCACCGACAAATTCTTGAAAATGCGCCGCCCCTGCGGCACCAACGCCATGCCCCGCTGCGCGATTTCAAACGGACGCAACCGTTCAATCCGCTGACCGTCAAACACGATCTCGCCCTCACGTGCAGGCGTGAGGCCGCTGATCGAGCGGAACAGCGTGGTCTTGCCCATGCCGTTGCGCCCCAGAATCGCCACCACTTGCCCGCGCCGCAACGCCAGGCTGACGCCCTGCAGCACATAGCTGTCGGCGTAGTAGGTATGCAGATCGCGCACCGAGAGCAGCGCGCCGGACACCTCACCGGAGGACACGTCAGACTTGTCCAAAATACACATCCTTGACTTGCGGGTTGACACGGATTTCGTCCGCCGTGCCTTCGAGAATCACCTGGCCGCGATGCAGCACGGTGACACGATCAGCCAGGCCGAGCGCGACATCCATGTCATGCTCGATCATCAACATGGTGATCGAGCGCGGCAGGTTTTCAATCATGGCGAACAGGCGCTTGCGCTCGACCGGTGACAAGCCGGCACACGGCTCATCGAGCAGCAGGATGCGCGGCTGGTTGACCAGCGCGAGCGCGAGTTCAAGCTGGCGGCGCTCACCGTAGGAGAGGTTTTTGACCAGCATCGCGTGCTTGCCCGCAAGGCCCACCGCGTCAATCTGCGCATGGGCGCGCGCCAGCACGCCGTCCACGGCATGCGCGTGCTGCATCAGGCACCATTTCTCTTTGCGCACGCCGAGCAGCGCGAGCGCCACGTTGTCTTCTGCCGTGAGGTCGGCAAACACACTGGAAATCTGAAACGTGCGGCTGATGCCGCACAAGGTGCGCTGGTGTTCGGGCAGGCGGGTAATGTCCTGACCGAAACAGGTGATGGCACCCGATGTCGCGCTGTGTGCGCCGCTGATGCAATGAAACAGCGAGGTCTTGCCGGCACCGTTCGGGCCGATCACCACGCGGCGCTCGCCGGGGGCGACCTCGACCGACACATCATCGACCGCGCGCAGGCCGCCGAAGACTTTGGAGACATGCGAGATGGAGAGTGCGCTGGCGCTCATGACCGATCCGCTTTCATGGCGGTGTTCGTGGCGGTTTTCATGCGCACTTTCATGACGGGCTTCATGACAGCTTTGATGACGGTTTTCATGACAGTTTTCATGACTGTTTTCATGACTGTTTGCGCGCTACCAGCCGCCGGATGAACCCCACCACCCCGCCCGGCCTCCAGATCACCACCGCAATGAACACCGCGCCCATCACCGCCAGATGCAATTCAAAAAACGTGCTGACCCAGTTGCGCAAACCCAACACCAGGGCCGAGCCGATCAGCGGCCCAAGCAGCGTGCCCGAGCCGCCCACAATCGCCATCAGCGACGCCTCCACGCTGACCTGCAGCGACGACGACACCGGGTTGACGAAGCGGTTGTAGTACACGTACAGCACCCCGGCCACACTCGCCATCAACGCCGACAAGACAAACGCCGCGTAGAGGTGCCGCGCCGGATCAAAACCGAGACTGCGCATGCGGTCTTCACCCGACTTGATGCCGCGCAGCGCGAGCCCGAATGGCGACTGCACCAGCCGCGAGTACCACCACATCACCAGCAGCATGACGGCCAGCACGATGTAATAGAACTGCGTTGGCGTCGTCACCTGCAGATCGCCAATGGCTGGCGCAGGCACATTGGTGACGCCGCTGTCGCCGCCAGTGAACGAGGACCAGCGGTAGCCCACACCCCAGATCACATAGCCCATCGCCAGCGTGACCAGAATGAAATAGACGCCACGCGTGCGCACCGCGAGGCCGAACAGCAAGCCAAGCAGCGTGCCCGCCAGCACGCCTGCGGGCGCGGCGAGCACCGTCGGCACGGCATAGCGCACCTGCAAGATCGCCACGGTATAGGCCGACACCGAAAAAAACGCGGCATGGCACAGCGAGAACAACCCGGCCTGCCCGAGCAATAAATCGACCGACAGCGCGAGCAGGCCGAAGATATAAATCTGCGTTATCTGGCTAGTCCAATACGGGCCGCTGATGGCAGGCAGTGCCAGCGCAAGCGCCAGCAGTACGCCGGTGAGAATGCGCCGTTGCGGCGACGCCGGTGCGCGCATCAAGGTGCTAATCGCCGTCATGTCATGTTCGCCGTGCCAAACAGCCCGCGCGGGCGGAACAGCAGCAACACCGCCATCGGGCCGAACAGCACAAAGTACGACAACTCGGGCGCGAGCCAGCGGCCATAGGCATCAAGCAGGCCGACGATCAACGCACCGATCATCGCGCCTTCCAGACTGCCGAGGCCGCCGACGATCACCACCACCAGCGCGAATACCAGAATCTCCCACTCGGCACCGGGATACACCGTGAGAAAGGCCCCGCCCAGCACGCCCGAGAAACCGGCCAGAAACGAGGCCAGCGCCGACACCATGATGAACAGGCGGTCGACGTGAATCCCGGTCGCGCTCACCATCTCACGGTCATCCACACCAGCGCGAATCGCTGCGCCAATTTGGGTGCGCCGGTAAATCAGCCACAGCCCGGCCGCGACCGCAATGCCCACCACAATCAGAAACAGCCGGTAGGTCGGATAGACAATCTCGCCGGGCAATTCCACCACTCCGCGCAGCCACACCGGCACCGGCAATTTGAGCGCATCGCCGCCCCAGATCTTGAGCGACACATCACCGATGATGTAGGTCAGGCCCACCGTGATGAGCACCTGCGAGAGATGGTCTTCACCGGCGCGGCGAATCAAAAAACGATCCGAGATAAAGCCGAGCACCGCCGCCGCCGCGCCACCGGCCAGCAAGGCAAACGCAAAGTTGCCGGTCGCCTTGGCCACCGTCAGGCCGACATAACCGCCAAACAAATACAGGCCGCCATGCGCCATGTTGACAATCCGCATCAGCCCAAAGGTGAGCGTGAAGCCGCTGGCGAGCAGAAACAGCAGAGC
The DNA here is from genome assembly GCA_031428855.1 of Burkholderiales bacterium. GTDB lineage: Bacteria > Pseudomonadota > Gammaproteobacteria > Burkholderiales > JAEUOS01 > CANJDH01. Next base: position 10,306 of record JANOYK010000566.1, read on the forward strand.
GGCATACGAGATGCCGTTGATGGTTTGGAGAATGAAGCTATGCATGGACGCAAGCAGCCAAACCGCGCATACCGCCGAAACGGCACGCGCGGCCAAGCCGTGCAGAAGTTAAATCAAACCGGGCCGCAGGAACGGAGGGATCAGCGTTTGCATCAACGTTGGCGCAGTGGTGGTCAAGTTGCGGTCAACCGATCAACGCTTATACGGCCCACGCTTCAAATACTCCTCCGGCTTCTCGTCCCAAAACTGCGACACCGCCGGATAGGTCTTGATCGGAATATTCATCAACTGATCGCCCATCACCGGGTGCTTGACCTTCTCCAGACGCGAGATGTAGACGTTCTGAATCGGGTTGTCGTACTCGTCGAGCTTGAGCGGCCCGCGCGGCGCCTTGATCTGCACACTGCGCATCGCCGCGAGAAAGGCAGCGCGGTCTTCGACATTGCCATTGATCTTTTCAATCGCAGTCTTGGTCCAGTTACCGGCCGTGTACGACGACTCGGCAAACCACGAGGGGATTTTCTTCGAGCGCTTGTAGTACGCATCGACAAACGCCTTGTTCTCCGGCGTATTGATGCCGGCCACGTAATGCACCGCGTTGGTAATCAGACCGGCGGCGCGGTCGTCAATCTGCGGAATTGCATCTTCATGCAGCCAGTAGCCGCCATGCAGCTTGAATTTTTTGTCATAGCCAAAGTT
>JANOYK010000567.1:0-4259 GCA_031428855.1 Burkholderiales bacterium
CCATCACTTCACGCTGGTGTGCCGCGACTTGTCCGAGATTGCCAATTTCGCCAAAGTCGATAACGCGCAATACCGCCTACTCAAAGCGGCCACACCGGGCGCCTACACCTTTATTTTGGAAGCCAGCCGCGAAGTGCCGCGCCGCCTTGCGCATCCGCGCCGCCGCACCATCGGCCTGCGCGTGCCTGCGCATGTGATTGCGCAGGCGTTGCTGGCAGAATTGGGCGAGCCGCTGCTCTCGACCACATTGCTGCTGCCCGGTGTCGATGCGCCGTTGAACCATGCCGAAGACATTCGCGAACGGCTGGAGCGGCTAGTGGATCTGGTGATCGATGGCGGCTCCTGCGGTCTGGAGCCGACCACCGTGATCGACATGACGCAAGGCGAGCCGGTGCTGGTGCGGGCCGGTGCCGGATCACCCGAAGCGCTTGGTTTGAGCGCAGCTGCGTAGCCAGCCTTGCCGTAACCCTGTTTGAACCTGTTTGAACCTGCTTAAAGCCGCTGCAACCTGCATCCACCGGCACCAACCCGAATCACCTCGCACCACCCCTTTGGTAAAATCACCCAGTGAACGAATCTGTTATTCAAGCCATTGCGGTCTACGTGATTCCCGTGTTGTTTGCCATCACGCTGCACGAAGTGGCGCACGGCTGGGCCGCCCGTTATTTTGGTGACCGCACCGCCGAGCTGGCCGGGCGCTTAAGCCTCAACCCGCTCAGACACGTTGACCCGCTCGGCACCATCGCCATGCCGCTGGCGCTCTATTTCATGACCAGCGGCGCGTTTGTGTTCGGCTTTGCCAAGCCGGTGCCGGTCAACATTCACAACCTGCGCCACGCCAAACAAAACATGCTGTGGGTGGCGTTTGCCGGCCCAGCTTCCAATCTGGCAATGGCGCTGGCGTGGATGCTGTTTGCGATTGCCCTGATGGCGTTTGGCGTCGGCGAGGCATTTTTCATGCGCGCAGCCGAGGCCGGTGTCGCGGTCAATTTTGTGATGGCGGCGCTCAATCTGTTTCCGCTGCCGCCGCTCGATGGCGGGCGCATGCTCGCGAGCGTGCTGCCGCTGGCGCAGACCAACATGCTGCTGCGCTTTGAGCCCTATGGTTTCATCGTGGTGCTGGTGCTGGCCGCCACCCATGTGCTCGATTACTGGATGCGTCCGATCCTCAATGTGATGCACGCCAGCCTGCAATGGCTGGTGTCTCCGCTGATTTCTCTTTTCTCGTAAAGACTGTCATGTTTGCTGACCGCGTTTTGTCCGGCATGCGCCCCACCGGCGCACTCCATCTGGGCCACTATCACGGCGTGCTCAAAAACTGGGTCAAGCTGCAAAGCGAATTTCCCTGCCTGTTTTTTGTGGCCGACTGGCACGCGCTCACCACCCACTATGACGAGATTGCCGTCATCGGCCAGAACACCAATGAGATGGTGATCGACTGGCTCGCCTCGGGTGTGGACCCATCGCAAGCCACGCTGTTTGTGCAAAGCCGGGTGCCACAGCATGCCGAGCTGCATTTGCTGCTGTCGATGATGGCACCACTGTCGTGGCTGGAGCGGGTGCCGACCTACAAAGACCAGCAGGAAAAACTGACCGAGAAAGACCTCACCACCTACGGCTTTCTCGGCTACCCGCTGTTGCAGGCGGCCGACATTCTGATCTACCGCGCGATCCACGTGCCGGTGGGCGAAGACCAGGTGCCGCACATCGAGTTTTCGCGCGAAGTGGCGCGCCGCTTCAACCACCTCTATGGCAAAGAACCCGGCTACGAAAAGAAGGCCGAAGAGGCGGTCAAAAAACTCGGCAGCAAACGCGCCAAGCTGTACAAAGAGTTGCGTGACAAATACCAGGAGACCGGTGACGACGCCGCACTCGAAGAAGGGCGCGCGCTGCTGGCCGATGCACAAAATGTGTCGATGGGTGACCGCGAGCGCTTGTTCGGTTATCTCGAAGGCGGCGGCCGCATCATTCTGGTCGAGCCGGAAGCCCTGCTCACTGCCGCCTCGCGCATGCCGGGCCTCGACGGGCAGAAAATGTCGAAGTCCTACAACAACACCATCGCCCTGCGTGAAGACCCCAAGCTGGTCGAGAAAAAAATCCGCACCATGCCAACCGACCCGGCGCGCGTGCGCCGCACCGATGTGGGCGACCCGGCCAAGTGTCCTGTGTGGCAGTTGCATCTGGTCTATTCGGATGACAAGACGCGCGCCTGGGCCGAGGCCGGCTGCAAGAGCGCCGGCATCGGCTGCATTGAATGCAAACAGCCGGTGATCGAAGGCGTGCTGCGCGAGCAAACGCCGATGCACGAGCGCGCGCAAAAATATCTCGATGATCCGACCCTGGTCAAAAACATTCTCGAAGACGGCTGCGAAAAAGCGCGCAAGCTGGCCGATGAGACCATGCGTGATGTGCGCAATGCAATGGGGCTGGGCAACGAGTAGACGCAAAGGCAGTCACTTACGCGCGCAGCAGGCGCGTGGCGGCCCTTCTCATCAGCCCATGCTCGGGCTCCCATCAGCCCATGCTCGGGCTCCCATCAGCCCATGCTCGGGCTCCCATCAGCCCATGCTCGGGCTCCCATCTGCCCGCTGTTCCGCACCCGCCTATTTCCTCCGTATTAGTTCTCGTAAGCCATTGCAGTCCTTGTCAGCGCCACTCCTGGCCCGCGCGTTAATGTATCCATGACCAACATCCAGATTCGCCCCTCCAAAGCCGCCGATATGCCGGTGATTGCCGAAATCTATGGCTATCACGTGCATAACGGCCTGGCCTCGTTTGAACTGCTCGCGCCGTCGATTGACGAGATGACGCAACGCCGTGCTGATGTCATCAGCCGCAATTTTCCGTATCTGGTGGCGGAACTGGACGGGCGCATGGCCGGCTATGCCTACGCCAGCCTGTATCGCAGCCGGCCGGCCTACCGCCACACGCTTGAAGACTCGGTATACGTTCACAAGGATTTTGCCGGGCGCGGCATCGGACGCGCGCTGCTTGATGCGCTGCTCGAAGCCAGTGTCAAGACCGGAGCGCGCCAGATGATCGCCGTGATCGGTGATTCAGCCAATACCGCCTCAATCAAGCTGCACACTGCCTGCGGTTTCAAGCGCACTGGCACGCTCAAGGCAGTCGGATTCAAATTCGGTCAGTGGGTCGATAGCGTCATCATGCAGCGCACGATTGGCGAGGGTGCCAAGACGCTGCCGGTGGAGCGCGAGACATCGGGTGGTTACGCTGCGGCGGCAGCGCTGGCGGCGGCAGCAGCGGCCAATGCGGCAGGCAAGGCTGCAACCAACGCAGCAACCAACGCAGCAACCACCGCAGCGACCACCGCAGCGACCACCGCAGCAACCACCGCAGCAACCAGCGCCGCCCCCAGCGTGCCGGGCAATGCGGCCAAATAAGCAGCCAAATCAGCGGGCGTGCGGTGTGCTGCGCCGCCTGCGCATGCTGCGGTTTTAATCAGGCCGCAGCGCTAACCGGCGCACCCACCAACGATTTCAGGCAGCATGCGCGCCTGATCCGCTCCCACCAACGGTTTCCAGCCAGTCTCTTGTAAAGTTCATCATGTTATCGACCGCCAATATCGCGATCCAGTTCGGCGCAAAACCCTTGTTTGAAAACGTCAGCATCAAGTTTGTTGACGGCAACCGCTATGGCCTGATCGGTGCCAACGGCTGCGGCAAATCGACCTTCATGAAAATCCTCGGCGGCGATCTGGAGCAGAGCGCCGGAGAGGTGATGCTGCAAACCGGCGTGCGCCTGGGCAAACTGAACCAGAATCAATTCGCGTTTGAAGACGAGCGGGTGTTGGATGTCGTGATGCAAGGCCATGTCGAAATGTGGCGCGCGATGCAAGAGCGCGATGCTATCTACGCCAACGAAAACGCCACCGATGACGACTACATGCACGCGGCCGAGCTGGAGTCGAAGTACGCCGAATACGGCGGCTACGACGCCGAAGCGCGTGCCGCCAGCCTGTTGACTGGCGCGGGCATCGATCCGGCTTTGCACAACGGCCCGATGCGTGAAGTGGCACCGGGCTGGAAGCTGCGCGTGCTGCTGGCCCAGGCGCTATTTTCAAAACCGGATGTGTTGCTGCTCGATGAACCGACCAACAACCTCGACATCAACTCGATCCGCTGGCTCGAAGACGTGCTCAACGCCTACGACAGCATCATGATTATCATCAGCCACGACCGCCACTTTTTGAACCAGGTCTGCACCCACATGGCCGATCTCGACTACGGCCAGATCAAGGT
>JANOYK010000568.1:0-9084 GCA_031428855.1 Burkholderiales bacterium
TGACCATGCGCAGGGTCACCTCTGGTGAACCTGCCTGGGCGGCGGCGGTGACCGGAAGCGCCAGCGATGATGCGCCAACCAGAAGGCTAAGAGCGGCTCGCACCAACAGTTTTGAGGCTTTATTCATTTGTTTCTCCAAAGAGTCTGATTGACTGTTTAACGTGACCGGCAATCGGCAGAGCGCATGGCACCGGCGCTGCCCGGTGTGATTTACATGCCCGGCATTTTGCATTGGCTGGCGAACGAGTCCTCATGGTTGCTGAGGATCTTGCCCATCAGGCGGTTGGTGATGCGGCCCCTCTCGTCGGTGCGCACCACCCGCAGGTAGTAGTCCTGAATCGGAAACTGGTTCTTGTTGAATTTGAAATTGCCGCGCACCGATTTGAAGTCGGCCGCCTGCAGCGCGGCGCGCAAGGCCGCCTTGTCTTCGACCCGGCCCTTGACCTTTTTCACCGCCGAGTCGATCAGCATGGCGGTGTCGTAACCCTGCGCGGCGTAGAGCGTGGGCAGGCGGCCAAATTCCTTTTCAAAATCAGCGACGAATTTTTTGTTCTGCGGGTTGTCAAGGTCGTGCCCCCAGAATGAAGTATTGACGGCACCCAGTAGCGCGGAACCGACGGGTTTAATCGTATCTTCATCGGCCGAGTAACCCGGCACGAACAGCTGAATGTCTTTTGACAGACCGGCAGCGGCGAACTGCTTGATGAAGTTGATGCCCATGCCGCCGGGCAGGAAGATGAACACCGCTTCGGGTTTCTTCGACTGCATGGTGGCCAATTCAGCCGAGAAGTCGAGCTGGTTCATCGGCGTGTAGATCTCATCAACCACCTTGCCCTTGTAGAAGCGCTTGAAGCCCGACAGGTTCTCGCGCCCGCCCGGGTAATTGGCCCCGATCAGATACACATTCTTGATGCCGCGGTCGTTGACGAACTTGCCCATCGCGCCGGGAATGTCCTCGTTCTGCCACGAGGCGGCGAAGAAATAAGGGCTGCACTTGGCCCCGGCGTATTCCTGCGGGCCGCTGTTGGCGGTGATGTAAAAAGTCTTCGATTCGAGAATTGACGGTGCCACCGGCAGCAGCACGTTGGAAAACACGATGCCGGTGATGATGTGCGACTTCTGCTGTTGCAGGTAACGGTCGACGACCTGCTTGGCCACATCGGGTTTTAACTGGTCATCGGTGATTTGCAGATCGAGTGCGATGCCGCCGAGCTTGCCGCCGCTGTGCTTGACCGCGAGATTGAAGCCGTCACGGATATCGACCCCGAGTGCCGCCCCGGGGCCGGACAGCGTGGTCAGAAACCCGACCTTGAGCGTATCAGCGGCGCGGACGGAAACCGATGCCAGCGTGAGCGCCGCTGCGGCGAGCAGGGCGAGCGGGAGGGCGGGCGGACGGCGGAAGGCGGGCAGGCGCGGTGTCATGATGGTCTCCTCGGGAGCGGGGCGTCGAAGGTTTGAGCAGGGCAAGTGTAGCGTGCAGGCGGCTGCGGCGGTTGATCGGCGGCAGTCTGGCGGGCCGATTGGGCTGATTGGGCCGATCGGGGCCATCGGGACCATCGGAGCAGCGGCGTCATACCCACACTTGCAACACGTAATCAAACGGGGCCTGGCCATTGAACAGGTCAACCCGCTGCAGCTTGATCGCAAAGCCCGCGCCGCGCCGCACCAGCGTGTGCCGGTAGGTGCCGCCAAAGTGGCGCACATTGTCGCGCCGCAACTCCATCATGTGAAAGCGCGAGCGCACCACGATCTGTTTTGCGCTTTCGCTCTCGATCACGACATTGCCAACGATGTGATTGGTGACCCACAGCGGTGCTTGCGACCACGCGTTCGGATGGGTGATGCGGCCCATGCGTACCCGCATCATCGGCTTGTCCTCGGCAAAGATTGAGGGTGAGCCTTCCCACTCAGTCTGCTCGGGTGCGGCCGGCATCCAGTAGACGCCATCGTCAGCGAACCGGTCGATATAGCTTTGCCATTGCTTGTTGTCGAGCAGTTCGGATTGCGCGAACAGGAATTGTTCGACGCGGTGTTGCAAGTCGCCGCCGCTGCTTTGCGCGGCAGCCCGCGCCGCCGGCGTCCGGGCGTTCGCCGCCGGCTGGTGCAGCGGTGCGCGCGGCGAATGATCCGGCGCCATGCGCTGCGCACCGGTGCGCGCCACCGTACCCGCGCGAATCACGACCTCCTGCCGCAAAGCCTTGTCCACCAGGGGTTTGCGGGCCACTGCCAGTTTGGACCAGATCTTGCGGGCCGGTTTCACCGTCTTCGCCGCGGGTTTTTTGGTAGCCGCCATTACGCCGCCTCCCCTTGCATATACTTCGACCACGCCTTGAACTGGCTGCGCATCACTGCTTCCGACGTGCCCTTTTGCGAATAGATCACGCCGTCTTTCTCGACATCGCGCCCGTAGTCGCGGTGAAAGCTGACCCAATCGCCGCCGTTCGACTCCAACCCCCACTGGCCCTTGGTCCAGTTTTCGAGATCATCGGCGTTGACCATCGTGGCCGGCGAGTTGACCAGGTTGTAGTACCACAGTGAGCGCCGGTAAATCGCTTCAGGCGCGCCCTTCAAACGAAAGTGCCAAATCTCGGAGAGCGTTTTGTTCGGCGCAATCGGGCGCAGGCAGCGCAGTTGCTGCAACGGCGACTGCACCGACAAATACGGATACACCAGCACATGGTGAATGCTGCGCGACAGGTACTCTTCCATCTTCTCTTTGCCATACGCCTTCTCCAGCAGCTTCTCGTAGGCGAGCGTGTCCGGGTCTTGCGGGCGCAGGCCCATGTAGGCCTTGAGCACGCCGTGGCCGCGCGGAAAATTAATCGTCTGCACGTTGTCCCACTGCTCAAAGGTGGACGCGAACGTCGAGAGGTAGTGGTAGTAGAGCGGCGCTTTGCCACCCGCCGCAGCGATCTCCTTCTCGACCCGGCCCGCTGCCACACCAGTCGATTGATGCGTCACCGACGGATGAAGTGAGTCAAGCTGATTCTCCATGAAAAACTTCCAGTTCGAGTGCTGGATCACGCGGTGGCAGGTTGGCACCACCTCAACCTCGCCTTCGGGCGAGCGGTCGCACATGTCGTCAATGCCGACGCGCGCCTCGCCGAGAAAATCAATCAGTGACGGGCCGGTGGGCGACAAACTGGCAAACACAAAACCGCGATACACGTCAACCCGCGCAGCCGCCTTCACGTTGCAGTCCGGGTTGTCGCGCGTCATGCGCGTGCCGTCATAACCCTTCATCAGCGGGATCGCCTCCAACTTGCCGTCAAGCTGAAAACTCCAGGCGTGGTACGAACAGACAAAATTGCTGCCGGTGTTGCCATGCGTGTTGCCGCACAACTGCACACCGCGATGCGGGCAGCGGTTGTGCAGCACGCGCACCTTCATGTCCTTGCCGCGCACCATCACCATCGGCTGGCGGCCGATCATCAGCGTGTAGTAATCGCCCGGCTTTTTCACCTGCGACGCATGGCCGCAATAGACCCACACGGTCTCGAAAATATTTTTGATCTCCAGATCAAAAATATCCGGGTCGGTATAGACCAGCCGGTGAACCCGGTCCGGCTCGACAAACTTTTGCAGATTGGGAATGGCTTCGTGGATCATGGCAACCTCGATGGTGACAATGGTGAACGCGGCGCGTGCGGACAGACCCCAAACATTATCGCGAAGCGGCGCGAAATGCAACGCGGGCGCGGGTGGGGTGGGTGGTGGGGTGGCGGAAAGCCGGATTCAAATAAGGCACGGCTCGCAAAGCCATGGTGGGAGCGGCTGGCAGGCCTCAATCCCCGAAAAACCGCATGGAATGGGCTTCTGCGCAGTGTGCGTAATTTACTTCCCTGACACCAGCATCGGCGGCGCTGCTGAAAAAATGGTTTCAGCTATGCTTGGCAAATTCAATTGGTTGAGGCATCAAGAATGAAAACCCAACTTGGCGGCAGCCATCATGCCGTGCCGGTGTGGTCTACGCTTTTTGGCATCGCCACACTTCTTCTGGCCGTGGCGGTCGCAGTGCCGGACTTGGCGCTCGCTCAAGATCCGAACTCCCTCGCCGGGAAAAAAATCAAACTGGTGGTGCCGTTCTCCCCCGGCGGCAGTGTCGATGGCTTGGCGCGCACCATTGCCGAGGGCTTGCAGAGAAGTTCCGGCGCGCAGGTGATGGTGGAGAACAAACCGGGGGCGGGCGGCAACATTGCGGCCAATCAGGTGGCCAAGAGTGGTGGCAGCAGCATGAGCAGCAGCGACACCATCAGCCTGCTCATCAACAGCATCAACCATTACGTCAACCCGGTGCTGGTGCGCAACAGCGGTTACGACGCGTTCAAGGATTTCGTGCCGGTCGCGCATGTGGGGACGATGCCTTATGTGTTTGTGGCACCGCCCGCGAGCAAGCTGGAGTCACTGAAAGACTTCGCGGCGCAGGCGCGCGCCGAGCCGGGCAAGCTGTCGTGGGGCTTTGGCGGCAATGGCACGCTCGGGCATTTTCTCGGCATCGCGCTCGAGGATGCGGCCAAGGTGAAAGGCAATCCGGTAGCGTATCGCGGCGGACCGGAGTTGCTCACCGCTCTGGGCGGCAATCACATTGACCTGGTGGTGATGACGGTGCAGAGCGCTGCGCCGCTGATTAAGCAGGGGCGCATCAAGGCGCTTGCCATTGCCGGGGCGCAGCGCAACAAGGTGTTGCCGCAGTTACCAGCCGCCACCGAGCAGATTGAGCAATACCAGCCCTTGAACGGCTATGCCTTCATGCTCGCGCCGGCCGGCACGCCGGACGCGCTGCTGGTGCAATTGCAGCGTGAGATGAATTTGGTGTTGCGTTCGGAGGCGTTTGCGCGGCGGCTCGATGCCGATGGCGCGGTGGTGCAATTTTTCGCGACGCCGGCCGAGGCGAAAACCTATTTCGACAAGGACGGCGCAGCCTGGGAATCACTCACGCGCAAGGCCGGGCTGAAGGTGGAATAGCGCGGCGCGGAGGCCGCGCCGTGCGTGCATCAGGCCGGATAGGTGAGTGCGCCGCGCCCGGGCAATGTCTCGTTCTTGAGCGCGAGCTTTTGCGCTTCGTGGCAGATGCAGTACATGCCGGCGTCGACCACGCCCGGCTCGACTGCTTCGAGCACTTCGGTGGTCTTGGCCAGGACACCCGGAAAGCCCTCGATGAATTCGATGTCGTGACCGGTCTTCTCCTTGACGCGCTTCTTGACTTCAGGGATGAAAAACGTTTGCGTCAGTTGAATCAAGTGCCGGCTAGGGCTGTGGCCCGAGGCAATGTTGAGTGTGATTTTTTCGGCCTGCGCGGGCGCGGCGGCAAACAACAAGGGTGCAGCCAACGCCGCAGCCAACGCCGCAGCCAACACCGCAGCCAACGCCGGAGATGCGCGCTTGACCAGTCAATTTGAGTCAATCATGAATGTTCCTCCTCACTGTCGATGGGAATAATGGTTCGCTTGTTTTGACTTCTGCCGCCGTCTGCCGGCGCGTTCCGGCGCGTGCGGGCATGCTGTGATTGCTACCGGCAACCGCCCGGCAACGTGCGCATACTGCACCTGCCGCCAACAATTTGCCAGTGTGCAGGCAAGTGTGCGGGCAAGTGTGCAGGCATCGCGTGATGCGTGACACCGGCATGGCATGGGTGTGGTGTTGGCGGATTGAATCAGTGAATTCGGCCCAGCCATGATTCCCGCTTATCCGGTTATCCTTATGGCTGATATGGTGAACCCGGAGATTTCATTCATGGTGCGTCTGGCCGACCTTCCCGCTTACGAGCGTGAGTCCCACCTCAACCGCGTCTCAACCCTGCCCACGTTTGCGGGCCGCCCGTTTGTCACCGGCCCTGCGCTGGGTCAACGGCGCGTGGCACTGGTCACCACGGCTGGATTGCATGTGCGCAGCGATGCGCCGTTTGACAACGGCGGCGCGGGCATTGATTACCGCGTGATCCCGGCGGACACGGCACCAGCCGATGTGGTGATGAGCCACGCCTCGGTCAACTTTGACCGCAGCGGGTTTCAGTCCGACTGGAACGTGATGTTCCCGCTCGACCGCTTGAAACAATTGGTGCGCGACAAAATCGTGGGCGCAGTGGCGAAGTTTCACTACTCGTTCATGGGCGCGATGCCGCAGATCACGCGCTTTGAACCGAAGGCGCGCGAGCTTGCCAAGCTGCTGAAACAAGACGGCGTCAATGCCGTCGTGCTGACACCGGTTTGACCGGTTTGCACGTGCGCCGTGAGCGCACTAGGCTACTACCTCGAAGACGAGGGAATTGCAACCGTGTCCATCAGTTTGATCCGCGAACACACCGCCGCACTGAACCCGCCGCGCGCGCTGTGGGTGCCCTTTATGCTCGGCCGGCCGCTCGGCGTGCCCAACGATGCGGCGTTTCAGCGCAAGGTGTTGCTGGCCGCGCTGCAATTGCTGGAGCGTGACAGCGGGCCGGTGCTCGAAGATTTTCCTGACGACGCGCCGTACCAAGATTTGGGTGATGTGCCCGAGGCGCAAAATTGCCCAGTCAGTTTTCCGCGCATGAAATCGGATGGCACGCCCGGTGAAAAACTGAGCGATGAAATCGCGCAATTGCAGGCCTGGCATGCGCTGGCAGTCAAGCAGCATGGCCGCACCACCCTTGGCATGACGGGGCTCACACCGGCAGCGCTCGGTGCGTATGTGGCGGCGTGGCTGACGGATGCGCCGCCGCCCGTGTACCGCGACGGTATGACGCCCGGCGGCGCGCTCAAGCTCGCCACCGACGAATTGAAAACTTTTTACTACGAAGCCAAGTCTGTGCAGCCGGGCAAGCACTCACCTGACAGCATTGCTGAGTGGTTCTGGCTGGAGACGGCCGGCGGTGCAGCGTTTCTGGCGCTGCGCGACAAGGCCGCGCAAAGCAGCGAGCCGTCGATGAAGGGGCTGGCGACGCTGAGCCTGGTGCCGCGCGCGGTGCAGGCGCTGGTGACGGCGCGCAGCGCGGGTTGAGCGCCGGGTGCCGCAGCACCGGTGCAGATGCAACATTGCGGTTCGGATCATTGTTCGATTGTTCATGAGGTAAGCCATGCCCAACATCACGATGCTCGACATCGAGGAACTGAAAAAAACCAAGCTCAAGCCGCTGATTGAGCAATGCCTCGAACAGCGCGCGCCCGATCCGGCGTTTCACGCCATGATGGGTCACAACCCCGATCTGGCCGAGGCCGTGTTCATCGCCTGGAGCACCTGCTTTAACACCGGGCGCATCAGCCATACGCTTAAAGAGATCATGCGCGTCATGCTGTCGCGCATGGCCTCGTGCAGTTACTGAGGCAACGTCAGATCCGCTTCGGCGAAGCGGAACGGCCTGACCGAAGCAGCGCTCGATGACGGCATCGGCAACTATGCGGCGAGTGAACGTTTTACTGCCGCAGAAAAAATCGCGCTGCGTTATTGCGAACTGATGGCAACCGATTGGCGCGCAGTGGACGCAGCGTTCTACGATCAACTGCGGGTCTATTACGACGAAGAAGAACTGGTCGAGCTGGGCACCTTCATCGGCTTCAACATCGGCTACCACACGTTTTTTGGCACGCTCAAGTTTTACCCGATGTTTTCCCCGGATGGCCGGCTGGTGAGCCAGGAAGAATCGGCGCGGCTCTACGGTGCCAGCCCGGCGTCGCTCAGCGGCACCAACTTGTGCAATGCGGCGGCGGGATGACCCATATCGCTCCGCTTGATGCCGCGCAGATCAAAGACCCGGAACTGCTCGCGCTGATGGCGCGCGCCGAGGCCCTCGGCGTGCCTGATGAATTATTCACCCGCATCGTCGCGCGCGTGCCGGCTTACGCCAAGGTGCTGCTCAACGCGCTGCTGGTGTCACACGGCCAGGGCAGTGTCGATCACCGCCTCAAAGAGATCATCCGGATTCAACTGGCACGCTTTGCCGGTGACACCTATTTCAGTGCCTTGCGCTCGAAACGCGCTCTGGCAGCGGGTCTTGACGAGGCCACCATCGACGAAGGCTGCAACAACTACGAGCAGGGCAGACGTTTTTCCGAAGCCGAAAAAATTGCGCTGCGCTATGCCGACATGATGTATCTGGACCCCAATCAGGTCGATCGGGCGTTTTACGATCGGCTTAAACAGCACTACAGCGAAGCGCAAATCATGGAGCTGGGCGGCTTCATTTCGTTTCACTACAGCATGCAGGTGTTTATGCGCACGCTTGGTGCGGTGCCGCAAAAGCCATCACCGTAGTGGCGGAAGGGAGTGGGAGTCGAACCCACCAGGGACGTCTGACGCCCCTCTCCGGGTTTGAAGTCCGGGCACTCCACCGGGAGCAATTCCCTTCCGTAGCGGCCTGCGCAGTTTACCGTGTCACTTGTGCGGTGCCGCGCCAAACACCTCACTCGCAGTGTGTTGTAACAAGCGCTCATCACCCAGCCGGCGCGTGAATTTCACGCGGTCAAAGAATTCCAAAATCTCGATCGACAGATTGCGCCCCAAGCCGGCGCGGTCGCGGTAGTTGGTTGCCTTGAAGCGCTGCTGCCGCTCTGCACCGGCGAGCGTGCTGGCGTGGGCGGCCCAGGTTTGCACGGTGGCGGGCAGGGCGAAGCGCTCTTCGGATACGCGCCAGGCCAGGTGCTGCTGCGCGGCGCGCACCAGCAGGGCCTTCACCTCGCGCGCGGGCGCTTTGAGACTCAACGCCAGCTCCGCCACGGTCGGTGGCCGCTCGCCTTCTGCTTCGAGGATGAGGCGAATGCGTTCCCACAAGGCTTGGTCTGCGCCCTGCAAACCGCCGCTGTGAGACGGCAACTTCCATCCGGCCGCCACCCGCGCCAGATCGCCTGATGCCACCAGAGCCGCTCCCAGAGCGGCTTTCAGAGCCGCCCTTTGGTCCGATGCGAGTTTCAGTCCGGTGCCGTCAAGCAGGCGGTGTTCCGGCATGCCGGGCAAGGCTGGGTGGCGCTGGTGCCACGCAGCGACTGCCGCCAGTGCCGCTTGCCGCGCGCTGTGCCAGTGCGCCGGCAGGAAGCCGGTGTCGGGCGTTACGCGCTGCATGCCGCTTTGCAAGATCAGGGCATCGAGCGTGGCCGGGAGCAGATTGCGGCATGC
>JANOYK010000569.1:0-1696 GCA_031428855.1 Burkholderiales bacterium
CGGCAACCTGCGCCGGTGCCGGCATCATCGTCGGCGTCGTCACGCTGACCGGCCTGGGACTCAAGTTCAGCTCCATCGTGATCGACTACGCTGGCGGCTCGCTGCTGCTGACAGCCATCTTTACCGCGCTGGTGGTGTGGGTGGTCGGGCTGGCCGTGCCGGTCACCGCTTCGTACATCATCTGCGCAGTGATTGCGGCACCGGCGCTGACGAAACTCGGCGTGCCCGACTTCGCCGCGCACATGTTCATCTTTTATTACGCCGTGCTGTCCGAGGTCTCGCCACCAACCGCGCTGTCGCCGTTTGCTGCCGCCGCGATCACCGGCGGCGACCCGTACAAGACCACGCTGCAGTCGTGGAAGTACACGATACCGGCGTTTTTGCTGCCCTTCATGTTCGTGCTCGACCCGGCCGGCCAGGGCCTGCTGCTGATGGGATCGACCAAGGCACTGGCTGCCGCCAGCTGGTGGTCAATTGCCGAGGTCACGCTCACCGCCATCGCCGGCATCGGCGCGCTGGCCATGGGCTTTCAGGGCTGGGCGCTTAGACGCACAACCACCCTGGAGCGCTGGATGCTGATCGCTGCGGGCTTTGCGCTGGTGTACCCGGGCTACACCGCCAAAATAATCGGCTTCGGGTTGATGATTGCGGCGCTGGTCATTCAGTACCTGCGCCGTGACTTGCAACCGGCCTGAGGCGAGGCATTCAACGCTGGAGCGGGTAAAACAAGAAGTTGAACAAGGAGATCAAGGAGGTCAAGGAGATAGAGAATGTCAAAGGAAACATAAATATTCAAAAATTGGCCGCGGCCTTTTTGACTTCTTTCATCTCCTGAACTCTTTGTAAATCTCCCGCTCCCGCCTCTCCCCCCGCGACCCTTGAAACACGAAAGAGGAAACACATGAAAGAGCTCAACGCATCGGCCACCGGCGTCTACCTGATCGCCGTTACGCCCTTCACCGACAGCGGCGGACTCGACCTCGCCAGCACCGACCGCATGGTCGATTTTTATCTCGACTGCGGCGTAACCGGCCTGACGGTGCTCGGCATCATGGGCGAGGCGACCAAGCTGACCGCCGAAGAATCCCGCGCCTTCGTGAAGCAGGTTCTCGCGCGCGTGGCCGGGCGCGTGCCGGTCGTCGTCGGTGCCTCTGCACCGGGTTTTGCACCTATGCGCGAACTGACGCACAGTGTGATGGAGCTAGGCGCATCAGGCGTGATGGTGGCGCCGCCATCGACGGTGCGCACCGACGATCAAATCGTCGCCTACTTCGACATAGTCAATGAAACGCTGGGCAAAGACGTGCCCTGGGTGCTGCAAGATCACCCCGTCTCCACCGGCGTGCAAATGTCAACCGCCGTCATCCTGCGCATTCTCAAAAGCTCGCCGACCTGCGTCATGCTCAAGCATGAAGACTGCCCGGGTCTGGCCAAGCTGTCTACGATTCGCGCCGCCAGCGAGCGCGGTGACCTGCCGCGCATCGCCATCCTCACCGGCAACGGAGGCGGCCTGTTTTTGCCCGAAGAGCTGACACGGGGTGCTGACGGCGCCATGACCGGTTTTGCCTGGCCCGAGATGATGGTCGATGTCTGCCGCGCACATGCGGCCGGCGACGTTGAAAAAGCCCACGATATTTTCGACGCCTACCTGCCATTGGCCCGATACGAACAACAAGCCGGCATCGGCCTGGCCGTG
>JANOYK010000570.1:0-6016 GCA_031428855.1 Burkholderiales bacterium
TGTCCGTGCTGGCGGCATAAATGCGCTGCGCCATTTCCACCTTGTAGGCATCGGGCGTGCTGGCCGATGACATCGCTTCGGCCGGCGCTGGTGCCGGTGCTGGTGCCGGCGCCGGTGCCGGCGCTGGTGCCGGCGCTGACGCCGCCGGCGGCGGGGCAGACGGCGCGGACTGTTGCTCCGGGCGGTGCTGCACACAAGCCGAGAGAAGCAGGGCGACTACAAGCAAGGTGATGCCAACACGCATAACAAAATGTCCTGAGGGTGGTGGCGCCGGTTGGCGCAGTGAGTCGTGCCAAGGCAGTTTTGACGCCGCTTCGCTGGCAGCGTAAAGGAGGGCCAGGCGGTATGAAACTGTCATAAAGGTATGAACCGTCATAAGCCTCTAAGCGATCGTCATCACAGGTTGACCCGCCACTGTTGCGCCAAGCTGCCAGGCGTATCAGGCCAGCCAGCGCGCCAGATGCGCCTTTACAAACGCATCGTCGTTGAGCGCCGGATAGGCCGCCTGCACGCGGCTGATGCCGGCGGCCTGGCCGGGGCTTAACTGTTCGTGCGGGTCAAGGCACCACACCCCTTCGAGCAAACCCTGACGCCGCAATACCTCGTGGCAGCCGGCAATGCAGCCGCGAAAATCGTTGGCGGCATCGAACAAGGCGCTGTTGCAATCGGTGATCTGCGCATCCAGCGCCAGCAACCCATCGTCTATGTGCGCGCGCGCCACTGCCGCGTGGCAGCGCGCCAGCAGTTCCACCGCGCGGCTGGTCCAGACACTCCAGTGCCCGAGCAGGCCGCCCTTGATGCGCACGGTCACATCGCGGTCATCGCGCCGCACCACAAACGGCGTCACCAGATCAAGCACGATGTGGTCGTCATTGCCGGTGTAGAGGGTGATGCGCTCTTCGGCCCGCGCTGCCACCACGCCGCGTAGTACGTCAAGCGTGCGGTAGCGGTTGAACGGTGCAATCTTGATTGCCAGCACGTTGTCGAGGGCGGCGAAGCGCTGCCAGAAACCGGCGGACAGGTGCATGCCGCCGACGGCGGGCTGCAGGTAAAAACCAATCAGCGGCATCACACCGGCAACCGCGCGGCAATGCGCGATCAGTTCATCCTCAGAGGCACCCTTCATGGCCGCCAGACTCAACAGCCCGGCGTGATACCCAAGGCCGCGCGCGATGCCTGCCTCACGGGCGGCCTGCGCCGTGGGGCCAGCGAGACCGGCGATCATCACCAGCGCACGCTTGCCGCCCAGCGGCGTCCACGCTTGCGCGGTCTGCATCGCCAGAGTGAGCACCGGCTCGTACAAGCCGTGTTCACGAATCGCGAATTGGGTCGAATGCACGCCCACTGCCAGGCCGCCTGCACCGGCGTCGAGGTAGTAGCGCGTGAGCGCGCGCTGGCGGCGCGCATCGAGCTGGCGCTGCGCATCGAGCGCCAGCAGGTGCGCAGGGATAACTGCGCCAGCGCGCAGCAGCGCTTGCACCGGGGCAGGAATGGCGGCGATGTTCATGGACGGGGGAGTGGTATCAATCTGGCCGCATCAATACTTGCCGTCACGCGCATCGTAATGGGTGGGCTTGTTGAGTGTCGCCATGCCGTGCGCTATCCAGCCGGCAGTCCAGTCGAGCAGGGTGTCGAGCGGCACAGCGGGCGCACCGAACAGTTTGACTGCTGCGCCCGAATCGATCAGCCAGGCCGAGGCCGCTTCACGCCCGCGGAACTGCGGCGCGATACCGAGCCGCTGGCCCAAGCCTTCGGCGGCAGTGCGGATCCGCACCACTGGCCCGCTGGCGTTGAGCGCGCTGGCCGGTGTGGTGCAGGCGCGCAAGCTGCGCAAGGCCCATTCGTTGGCGTCGCCCTGCCAGATCAGATTGGCGTAACCCATCGTCAGGTCCACCGGTTCGCGGTCGAGTATCTTGCGCGCCAGATCATGCAGCACGCCGTAGCGCATGTCGATCGCGTAAGAGAGACGAAACAAGCGCCCCGGCGTGTTGTACTGGTGCGAGAAATGCTGAAACATGCGCTCGCGGCCGACGCAGGAGTTGGCATATTCGCCCGGCGGATTGGGGGCCAGGTCTTCCGTGGCACCATTACCGTCCACACTCACAAACGGGTAGACGCACGCGGTGGAGAAGGCGACGATGCGCGCCGCGTGAAAGCGCTCGGCTACCAGCGCCGGCACATGCGCGTTCATCGCCCAGGTCAGCCATTCGCTGCCGGCCGAGCCAAACTTGCGCCCGGCCATGAACACGATGTTGCGCACGTTGTCCTCGACGCCGGGCAGGCGCGCGAGCTGATCGCGCGAGAGCAAATCGGCCTCGATGCATTCGACGCCCTGGGCTTCGAGTTTGCCGCGCAACCCGGCTTCCGAAAACCGCGCGACGCCGATCACGCGCTTGTGCGGCGCGGCGCGTTTGGCCATGCGCGCCAGTGACGGTCCCATTTTGCCGCCCACGCCCAACACCATGATGTCACCTGCAATCGCGCCAAGATCGGCCACCAGAGCGGCGCTTGGCCTGGTCATCACCTCTTCGAGATGGGCTTCATCAGTGAAGCGGGCAGGCAGGGTCATGATCGGGAGCGCAATTGCATTGGGGTCAAAGGGGGCAAGGCGTACATGATCGCAGCGGTGATCGTAAAGAGGATTCAGGTTTTGAACAAGTAGCCCAACACCAGCTCGGTCATGTGCGCCAGGCGCTCGGCGCGCGCGCGTGGTGTCAACAAATCGCGCCCGAAAATCGCCGACAGGGTGAACTTGTTGCCAAGGTAAAAATAGGTCAGCGCCGCAATCGAAATATACAACTGCACCGGGTCCACCCCGGCGCGGAACACGCCGGCGCGCCGCCCGCGATCCAGTATTTCGCCGATCATCGCCACAAACGGCGAATGCATGCTGCGCACCTTGTCCGACTGCTTGACATGGCGCGCCTGATGCAGGTTGGCGCTGTTGAGCAGCGTCATGAATTCGGGATGGTCGAGGTAATAGCTCCACGTGAAAGCGACCAGACGCCGGATCGCTTCGGGCGGATCGATCTCGGTCAGATGCAGCGCTTTCTCGGCCTCGCGAATGTGCGCATACGCGCCTTCGAGCACCGCCGCGAACAGGTCATCCTTGTTGCCGAAGTAGTAATACAGCATGCGTTTGTTGGCGTCTGCATTGGTGGCGATGCGGTCGACGCGCGCGCCACCCAAACCGTGCGCCGCAAATTCGGCGCGGGCAGCGTCGAGAATGCGCGCGCGGGTGCGCTCTGGGTCGCGTGCTGCCAGCGGTGCGGGGCGCGTCTTGGTTTTGCCGGCTTTGCTGGGCTGGCCGGTCTTGCCTGCCGGGCTGGCCGGTCTGACAGTATGAGCCGGGCCAGGCTTGCTGATTTTGCGTGTAACCATGTGCAGATTGTAACTGTCTGGTTAATAAATCTGGCGTGACTGCTTAAGACCGGCAGCTCCCGATGGAACCTGATGCCGGCCACCCACACTGCCGCTGCGGCGCTGAGCCGCACAGCTAAAATCGCACGATGAATCCTGTCGAATTGATGCACAGAAGTTATCTCGCTGCCGTCGCGGCGGCCGATCCGCTCAAGATTGTGCCGCCCCATCTGCCGCCACCGGCCAAAGGCAAAACGCTGGTGATCGGCGCAGGCAAAGCGGCCGCGTCGATGGCCAAGGCAGTCGAAGACCATTGGCCGCGAGATGCCTCACTCGAAGGCATCGTCATCACGCGCTACGCGCATGGCTACAGCGGCAGCGAGGCGTTAAAGCGCATCCGCGTCATCGAAGCCGGCCACCCAGTGCCGGACGAATCGGGCGAAGCTGCTGCGCGCGACATCATGGCGCGGGTGCAGGCCCTCGGCCCCGATGACCTGCTGCTCGCCCTCGTCTCCGGCGGCGGCTCCAGCCTGCTCGCGCTGCCGGTGGCGAGCATCTCGATGGACGACCTCAAAGCCACCACGCGCGAGCTGCTGCGCTGCGGCGCGCCGATCCAGGACATGAACGTGGTGCGCAAACACCTCTCGCTGATTCAGGGCGGCAAACTTGCCGCGATGTGCAAAGCACGCATCGTCTCGCTGGTGATCTCGGACGTGACCGGCGATGAACCTACCCACATCGCCAGCGGCCCCACCGTGCCTGACCCATCGACCTATCAAGACGCGCTCGATATCCTCGCCAAATTTGATTGCCGCGTGCCGGCCAGCGTGCGTGCGCATTTCGACGCGGGCGCGCGTGGTGACATCGCCGAAACCCCCAAGCCCGGCTCACCGGTATTCGCGCGCGCCGAAACCCACGTCATCGCCACCGCGCACCAAAGCCTCGAAGCTGCCGCCGCAGTGTTTCGCGCCGCCGGCGTCACGCCCGTCATCCTCGGCGACACCGTGACCGGTGAAGCGCGCGAAGCGGGCAAAGTCCACGCCGCCATCGCCCGCGAAATCGCCGCACACGGTCAGCCCTTCAAGCGCCCGGTCGCGTTGATCTCGGGCGGTGAATGCACGGTCACACTCAAAGCCCAAGGCGGGCGCAGCGGCGACGGCGGCTACGCCGGCCGCGGTGGCCGCTGCACCGAATACCTGCTCTCACTCGCCATCGAGATGAACAGCGCCCCTGGCGTCTACGGCCTCGCTGCTGATACCGACGGCATCGACGGCTCGGAAGCCAATGCCGGCGCGCATTTCGGGCCAGAAGACTTGAAAACCGTTGGTGCGCAAGGCTTGCGGGCCGACAAGCTGCTCGAAGCCAATGATGCGTGGGGATTTTTTGACAAGGCCGGCACGCTGATTACCACCGGGCCGACGCGTACTAATGTAAATGATTACCGGGTGATTTTTCTGGTGTGAATCACGGGACTTGGTGTGTTAACCATCTCCCAAAATGAACACAAAAAGACTTTGGCAAAGTTTGCCAAAGTGATATAGTGGCTGCATGACCACCATGAATATTTCTCTGCCGGAGTCGCTGCGCGCCTTCGTTGACCGCCAAGTCAATCAGACCGGCTACAGCACGTCGAGCGAATACGTGCGCGAGCTGATCCGGCGCGACCAGGTGACCCAGGCCGAGCGGGAACTGGCGGCGCTCATGCGAGCAGGTTTGGAGTCGGGCGAAAGCATCGCTGTAGACGCCAAATATTGGGAGCGAAAAAAAGCGGCTTTGCGCAAACGCGCATGAAGCCTCTGCGCATTCGTCCGCTCGCCGATGATGAGATAGACGCCGCAGCACGCTACTACCGCCGCAAGCGCGTGGCGCTGGCGGAAGAACTGTATGACGAAGTAGGGATTGCGCTGACCAAGCTTGCGCGCAATCCGGGAACCGGGTCACCGCGTTACGCGCACATCCTGCCGGGCGGGGCGCTGCGAATGTGGATACTCAGCAAATTTCCGTACGTGCTGTTTTACGTGGAACACGATACCCATCTTGAGGTCATCCGGTTTCTACATTCGCACCGCGATATGCCGGCTGCGTTGCAGGACGACAGCGGGGTAATGAAATGATTCGGGAACTTGATTCAGTCAGCCGGGCAAGGACGGCCATCCGCGATAGGCTATCGAAAGCTGGCGTTGCGCCGGAATTTGTTGATCTCGCGGACACGCCAATCACAATCGCGGCAACCAGAACCAATGTCAATGATGACCGGGTGAAATTGCCCCCATGAGCACGCCCGCTTTTTGGCAGCGCTGTTGCAGGCGAGGCAAAGACGCACGATTATTTGTTATCGCCAACGCACCCAGCCGGACACTCCAAAGCGCGCTTATTTTTGCAGGCCGGCTTTACCCGCGAGAATTGGCAGGCGCTGGAACAGGCGTTGATCGCGCTTGCGCAGAAACATCCTGTGTCTCGCGTATCAAACAGTGAATTTGGGGTCAAGTACACTATCGAAGGTGCGCTACTCACACCGTTTGCCAAGGTGGTAAATGTGCGGACAGTTTGGATGACTGATGGCGATGATTCGCCACCACGTTTCGTAACGGCGTAGCCGCTTTGATGGAGGTGCATGATGCAAGAACTTGATCAAGTGGTCGTACTGGAAGACCTC
>JANOYK010000571.1:0-3067 GCA_031428855.1 Burkholderiales bacterium
GTATTCAAAGGTGAGCGCCGAGACTTCCAGCACAGAGGAACGATTCATGGAGGACAGTGTATCTGTCTGCCCTCACTCCACCCTGATATTCGCCGCGCGAATCACCTCGCCCCACTTGGTGTGTTCCGACTTGATGTAGGCGACGAACTGTTCCGGCGACGCATTGGTATGCACCGACGCGCCGAGCGCAGCAAAGCGGTCGAGCACTTCCTTGGTGTGCATGCCCTTCACCAGCGCCTCATACATGCGCTTGACGATCTCGGGCGGCATACCAGCCGGCCCGCCAATGCCAAACCACGGTGCCACCACCACACCGGGGTAGCCCGACTCAGCGACAGCCGGCACATCGGGCAACTGCGCCACGCGCTTGGCCGTGAGCACCGCAATCGCCTTCACCTTGCCCGCCTTGATCAGCGGCAGGGCGACGACGAGCGAGCTTTGAAAATCCAATTGCGTCGACCCCGCAATCAAATCCTGAATCTGCTGCGTCGCGCCCTTGAACGGCACATGCAACAACTTGAAATTGGCCGCCTTCTGCAACATCTCCGCCCCCAGATGCGGCACAGTAGCCACCCCCGGCGTGCCAAACGCCAGCTTGCCCGGATTGGCCTGCGCATACGCCACCAACTCCCTCATGTTGTTCACCGGCGCCAACAACATTCTTCCTGCCGCTTATCCATGAGAAGCTGCGGTTTCGCATGTTTTCGCATGTTTTCGCTTTATTCAGATTTCATCCAATTCTCTATCTTCAATCCCAAAACACGCCGGAACTCTCGCTCATTATTCGTCACCAGGATGAGGCCGTCGGCCTTGGCCTGCGCAGCAAGCCACATGTCATTGGGGCCGATGGGCGTCCCTTTCGCAGCAAGCTGGCCGCGTAATTTCCCATACTCCTCGGCAGCCTCTTTGGTCACCGGCATGATCGGAAAAATGCCGGCAAGCAGATTGATGACCTTTTGCGTCGCGACCGGCTTGACGCTGCGCGAAGCGCCATAGCAAAGCTCGCCATAGCTGACGGCAGACATCACCGCTTCACCTGCGTCCAGCGCATCCAAGCGCTTGACGATGCGGTCCGGGCGATCCTTAGAAAAGTAAATGAGGATGTTGGTATCGAGCAGGTAACGCGGCTTGACGCCGTGCGCCGCCGCGCTCATAGCTTGTGCCAATCACGTTCCTCAAGCTCTGGCTGCTCGATCTTGTCGGGGAAGTCAGCCGGCAGTCTGGGCAGGTCTTTAATCAACTCGGAGAGCTTGACGCGCCGCTCGCGGAGCACGATTTCCTCGCCGCGCCGCTCAATGTAGACCACCGGCGACTTGAAGGCGAATGCTTTAGGCAGGCGGACGGCCTGTGAATTTCCGCTTTGGAAGACTCGTGCGGTTTGCATGATTTGGATCCTCATCAAATGTATATCCTATAAGTATATACCGATTGCACTAATTCAATTGTCTGTTCCCCTTCTGCGATAGGGAGACGGACGAGGTGCTGCGCATGCAAACAGGCCGGGAAATCCCGGCCTGTTGTTTCAATTCATGGCGCTTGATGTCTTTCGCGCCGTCGCCCACACCCTGGTGGTGTTTCCTATCGGGGCGACAACTATTCTGACACCGGGGGCAACGCTTTTGGGGCCGATGCCATCCCAAGAGGCGCTTCCACCAACGACCTTGCGGTTATGCCAGATGAAGAATTTTGTTCAACCGTACCAGCACCTGCGCAAACGGCGCATCGCCCAATCGTTTCATCGGGTGCGCCTTCGCCCCGCGCAGGCGCCAATCAAACGATTTGGGTTGATGCACCAGCACATAGCTGATCTTGCCGGTTTTTCGCCCTGCGGCGACGCCTGCCACGACTGCAAATGGATTGTCAGCGTTGTAGGCGGCTGTGGTCATTGGCAGGCCAATCACCAGGGCCATTTTTTCGTTGAATGCACGCGGTGAGAGCACTACAAATGGGTGGATGTCGCGCATCTCACGGCCCGCCTGAGGATTGCAGTCAATCCAGATGATGTCTTGGCGGTCAGGCACCCAGCTGCTTCTCGCGCCGGGGCGGCGTTTGACGGTTGGCAGATTACTCACAGGCGCTCTGCGCCGATCAACGGTGCGGCCATCACTTCTCCGCCGTGACGCGCCGGGTCATACAACGCCAGCATTTGCTCCAGCGTGAGATCCTTGGCGGCGACGGGCGTAATGACCACACGGTCTTTTTCGACCGTTACGCGCACCCGTTGATTGGCGTGCAGACGCGCCGCCCGCGCCACCGCAGCCGGCAACCGCACGCCCAGATTGTTGCCCCACTGTTTGATATCGAGAACGGCTTCGGACATGATTTTCTCCCACATTCGATGGCTTGTTTAAACGTAGTATAAACATGGACTTGTTCGCGGTCAAGCTGTGTGGCAACGCGGGCGGATGCGGCGCTTTTGCATTACATTTTCGTGTGCGTGCTCAGAACAGCCCGCGCCCGGACAACGCAAACCACGCGCTCGCGGCGATCACGATGGAGATAAAAATCTTGACGCCGAGCAGCTTAAACAACTCCTTGGCGATCATCACAAAGGTGGTGATGAAGCCGATGCGAAACGCTTGCGTGACCAGCGCGGTGACGGCACTGGCGGTGCGACCGGTGCCGTGTTCTTCACGGTACGAGCGGATGAACTTGACGAACTCGGCACCGATGGCGGCGAGGGCGCAACCGGTGAGCGCCCCGTAGACCAGGGCTTCGGCCACTTTGCCGATGGCGAGATAGAACAGGGCCGCGCAGACGGCGGAGGCACCGAGCAGCAGCAATCCGTCTTGCCAGCGCGGCTTGGGGTGTTGCGGTTCGCGCTGCGGGGTCACGTGCGCTTTGTCACATGCGCCCGGTCACGCGCGCTCAGTCACACGTTCAGTCACGCATTCAGTCACGCATTCAGTCACGCATTCAGTCATCAAGCACCGGCGGATCAAACCAGTTGGTGAGCGAGATGCCGCCGTCGATGACGATGGCGGCACCGGTGACGTAGCCGGAGATTTTGTTGGACAGCACAGCGAGGGCGAGCGGGGCCAAGTCATCACTGTTGCCGATGCGCCCG
>JANOYK010000572.1:0-3001 GCA_031428855.1 Burkholderiales bacterium
GACAGCGCCACCGTCCACGCGAACGTGGCCCACTCCGCCTTGCCCGCAATCACCCCAGCGAAATAGGCCGAGAACACTGCAGTGAGTACCACCGTGGTGTAGCCGGAGTTGGCGAAGTCGTACATGGCCCAGCCGAACACCTCGCGTTTTTTGACGCCATCGTTCAGGTGATGTTGCGAGAAAAAAACCATCGCCGCTCCTCAGGTGCGCAGATCCAGCCGCTGACCATCGCGCCAGCGCTTGAGCGCAAAGCCCCACGCCACCGCCGCTTGTAACAAGAAGATCACCAGCGCGCCCGCTGCTGAAGCGCGCCCGAGCGGAAACACCAGAAACGCGATGGTCGAGAGACCGGCCGCATTCATCAACACCGGCACCACACCATCGAGCAGCACCAGATACAGCATCGTCGCCATGGCCGGCCGGCGCGGAAAGCGCGTCAGCGCGAAGATGCAGTAAATACCGGCATCGCGCAGCAGCATGGCCGCGAGCGCGAGCGGCATCAGCTTGCCCGCTGCCGAAATGTCGTTGAGCACGGCGGAGGCGAGGCTGTTCAGACCGGTGCCCCACGGCAGCACCAGCAGCGCCGCTGCGCTGGCCCACGCACACACCAGACTCACACTCCACAGCGGCACGCTTTGCAGCGCGCGCGCCACGCCACCGGCCAGTTCGCCGCGCAGGGTGCGCAACACGCGCGCCAGCGTCATCGCACCGGTACGCTCGGCAAACAACAGCACATAGGCCCCCAACCCGGTGCAGAGAAAAAATATCAGCAACACCACCACCGCCGGGTTGGCGGCTGCGCCCGATTGCAATGAATCTGCGGCGCGACCGGCCTGCGCATCGGCCAGCCCGCCGGCCCACACACCAACATACAGACTGAACGCCGGCCACGCCCACGGCAACTGGCGCACCCGCAGCTCGCCTGCAAAGGTGCGCACCGCGCCGAGCGACGCCCATGCTGCGAACAGCAGCGCTGAGACCAGCGTGAACCACAAGCGCGGCACCTGCGCGCCCCACCACACGATGGGAGCAGCATTGTTTTCGCCCAGCGTTTGCAACGGCACCAGCGCAAACCAAAAAATCAGCAGCAACAACAGCGCCCCCGGATTGCGCGTCACACCCGCGCGCGTGGCAAACACACCGAGGATCATCGCCACTGCATGCAGGGCCAGCGCCGCGCTCACAGCGGAGCCGGCGATCAACAGCGCGTTCACCCCCTCGGTGCGCATCCCCGTCACCAAAAACACCGCCAGAAACCACGCCCCCGCATACCAGCCCGCCACCGGCGCGCCGAGCACCTTGCCCAGCGCCAGTTGCCACGGCGTCAGCGCCGACATGCGCTGCGCGTCCCAGGTGCGCTCACGCACTTCTTCGGGCATCGCGTTCACCGCGAGGTAACTGCCGTAGAGCAGCGTACAGACGGCAAACCCGGCCAGACTCGCCGACGCCAGCGCTGCGAACGATTGATTGCTCACCGCCGCCACCAGCGCCAGGATCAAACCTGCAATCACTGGCGCGGCGATCAACCGGTGTGGCGTCAGCTCCAGCCAGCAATAGCGGCGCAGCTCGGGGTTGAGTGTCACCTGGTTGCCGTTCATGGCAGCATGCATGGCGACACTCCCGCAGGCGCACCGGACGACAAAGCAACCGGCACAGCGGCAGGCACATCATTGCGCATCGAACGCAAATACGATTCATGCAGGTTTTCCCGCACGATGGAAAACTCCATCACGCCAAGATCCGCTCCCACCAAGGCTTTCAGGAGCATGGCCTGATCCGCGACGGAGCCTTTGAAACTGCCCTGCACGCTCCATGCCGTGGTGGATGGTGCCGCCGCAGGAACGTGGGCCGCCACGGCATTGGGCGGCTGCACCGTCTCAGCCGCCGCGTGATGCAAGCCACTCACACCATGCGCCGCCAGCAGGCCACGCAGAGCCGCCTGATCCGCCGGTGCCAGCGCCAGCACCACACGCAAGGTCACGCCAGTTTCCAGCGTTGCTTCGAGCGCGCGAAACTCCACCGCGCGGCCATCCTTGATCGCCAGCATATGGCTCGAATATTGGTCCAGCTCGGCGAGGATGTGTGACGACACAATCAGCGTCATGCCCTCGGCGCGCAACTGGCGAAACAGGGAGGACAGGCCGATCCGCGCTTCCGGGTCCAGCCCCGCCGCCGGTTCGTCAAGCAGCAACACCTGCGGTGCATGCACCATCGCCTGCCCAATCGCCACCCGTTGACGCCAGCCGCGCGACAAGGTGTCAGTGCGCGCATCCAGACGCGCGGTCAACTCCAGCCGCTGCGCCGTCAGCGCCACCGCTGCCGTCTGCTGCGCAGCATCGAGCGCACGCATGCCAGCCGCGTGCAGCAAACTCTGCCGTACCGTCAGCGCGCCATACAAACCAAAAAAATCCGACAGATACCCGAGCTTGCGGTAAGCCTCGCGCGGCTCGGCAATCACATCCACGCCATCGAGCGTGACCGAACCGGACATCGGCTCATCCAGCCCCGCAATCGAGCGCATCAGCGTGGTCTTGCCGGCGCCGTTCGGCCCCACCAGCGCCAGCACCGCGCCGTGCGGCAGGGCAAAGCTCACATCGGTGAGCGCGCGTTTGCCGGGGTATTCAAAGGTGAGCGCCGCAACTTCCAGCACGGGGGAACGATTCATGGAGGACAGTGTATCTGTCTGCCCTCACTCCACCTTGATATTCGCCGCACCAATCACCTCGCCCCACTTTGCATGCTCCGACTTGATGTAGGCGACGAACTGTTCCGGCGACGCATTGGTATGCACCGGCGCGCCGAGCGCAGCAAAGCGGTCGAGCACTTCCTTGGTGTGCATGCCCTTGACCAGCGCCTCATACATGCGCTTGACGATCTCGGGCGGCATGCCAGCCGGCCCGCCAATGCCAAACCACGGTTGCCACCACCACACCAGGGTAGCCCGACTCGGCGACAGTCGGCACATCGGGCAACTGCGCCACGCGCTTGGCCGTGAGCACCG
>JANOYK010000573.1:0-5891 GCA_031428855.1 Burkholderiales bacterium
TCGTGGCGGTAGGGAAAGTGGGTGTCGCGGTTGCGCAGCGCTTCGGGCGCGGTCGGCAGCACGGCGATGCCGCCGCCGAGGGCGCGCATGCGTGCGGCGAGCGCGGCGCGGCGCGCGGCGTGGGGCGTGAAATTGAATGAGGTCATGTTGGCGAGGGCGAAGGAGTGCAGGAGTGCAGGAGTGCAGGAGTGCAGGAGTGCAGGAGTGCAGGAGTGCAGGAGTGCAGGAGTGCTTGGACGTGCTTGGACGTGCTTGGACGTGCTTGCGGACATTGTAGGGCGCTGGGTTGTGCGCGGGGTCTTGCGCATGAACCCACGCATGAGTCAGTGCATGACCCGGCGCGGCGGGTGCCGGGCGCAGCGTGACGCGCTATGGCGGGTGCGGTGCCGCGCGCAGCTGTGCATCGAGCGCGGCTAGACGTTCGGGTGTGCCGATGTCTTCCCACCCGCCGCTGTGCAGTTCACCGCTGACTTGACCGGTGCGCATCGCGGCGCGCAGCAGTGGCGCGAGTTTGGCTTTGCTGCCGCGCGTGACGCTGCTGAACAAGGCCGGGCGGTAGACGCCGATGCCGCTGAAGGTGAGGCGCGGTGTCGGGCCGCCGCTGCTGTGGCCGGTGGAGTGTTCGATGGTTTGCCCGGTGGCGTCATCGTCGACACGGCCTTGTGTGAGCGCAAAGTCTCCGTGTGGATGCTGCGGCGGGTTGGGCACCATCACCAGATGCGCCAGTGCATTGGAGGCGCTCATCTGCTGTGCAATCGTGATCGCGCGGCCCGGATCGAAATCGCACCAGATGTCGCTGTTGATGACGAGGAAGGGTTCATCACCGGCGGTGATGAGAGGCAGTGCCTGGGCAATCCCGCCAGCGGTTTCCAGAGCCTCACCCTCAGGAGAGTAGGTGATACCAAGGGTTTTCGGGGCCTCACACGCAAGAGTGGCTTCCACCAAGGCTCCTAGCCATGCATGGTTGATGATGATTTGGCCAAAGCCGGCGCGCGCGAGGCGCTCAAGGTGCCACACGATCAGCGCTTTGCCGCCGGCGCGCAGCAGCGGCTTGGGCGTGGTGTCGGTGAGCGGGCGCATGCGCTCGCCGCGGCCGGCGGCGAGCAGCATGGCCTTCATGCGCGCAGCCATTGCAGCAGCCACAACACCAGCATGCCGCCGCCCAGCGTGGCCAGAATGTTGCGCGTCTTCCACGCGATGGCGGCGGCGATCAATCCGGCAATGAGGCGCGGCTCACCCAGTGTGAACGCCCCCTGCGCAATCAACAAATCGGGCCACACCAGCGCGGTGAGCGCGGCCACCGGCACGAAGCGCAGCATGCGTGAGAACCACCCGGGGATTTTGATGCGGCCCGCCGCGCCGATGAAGGAGAAGCGGATGGCGAAGGTGGTGAGACCGGCGAGGAAGACGGCGAGCCAGAGCGTCATGATGGGGCTCCCGGTGGTGCCTCGGGCGGTGCTGCGTGTGTTGCACCGCGTTTGTCGAGCATCACACCGGCCGCCATGCCCGCCAGCGCCGCTGCGATGACCGCGAGCTTGTAGGGTAGCGCGAACGCCGCCACCGACACGGCACCTGCCACTAGCATGGCGGCCCAGGTAGCGCGGTCGTTGAGCAGCGGCACCACGATGGCGATGAAGGTGAGCGTGCCGGCGAAGTCAAGTGACCAGTGCGCGGGGATCTGCCCGCCCAGAACCACCCCGGCCACGCACGCCACCTGCCATACCAGCCAGAGTGCGAAACCGGCGCCGAGCAAAAACCAGTGGCGCGTGGCGGGCGATGCGTCACTCTCAAAACGGCGGATTACCGCAGCGTAGGCTTCGTCAGTCAAGAGATACGCGAGCAGGCTTTTCCACGGCAAGGAGAGCGTGCGCAGTTGGTTCGCCAGCGCAGCCGAGTAGAGCGCGTGGCGCAGATTGATGATGGCGACCGACAGCACGATCAGCGCGCCCGGTGTGCCAGCCGCCACCAGTTGCGTCATCATGAATTGCGCGGAGCCGGCGAACACGATGGAGGAAATCGCGATGGCGAGCCACGGTGGAATGCCGGCCTGGATCGCGAGCACGCCGTAGATCAGCCCGAAGGGAATCGCACCGGCCAGCATCGGCGCGACCGCCGCCAGACCCGCTACAAATTCGCTGCGCGGTGTGGCTGGCGCAGTAGCAGCACAGGCAGCACAGGCAACGGCGGCAGCATCGACCGGTGCCGCTGCCGGGCCGGCCACAACAGAGCGGCTGGCCGGGTCAGCGCTCAAAATGTATAACCCGCGCGCGTTTCGATCTGCTCGATTTCATGCAGCAGACGATAGAGATCGACGAACACGCCGTAGCGCCCGCATACCTTGCGCACGTAGTGCATCACCAGCGGCAGATCTTTGAGGTAGCCGTCCTTGCCGTCGCGGTGATACAGCCGTGCAAAGATGCCGAGCACTTTGAGATGGCGCTGCAGGCCGATCCATTCGAAGTCGCGGTAAAAATCGTCGAACGTGTGCGGCACTGGCAGGCTGGCTTTGCGCGCGGCTTCCCAGTAGCGGATCACCCAGTCGAGCACGCGCTCTTCTTCCCATTCGATGTAGGCGTCCTTGAACAGCGACGCCAGGTCATAGGTGATGGGGCCATAGACGGCATCCTGAAAATCGAGCACGCCCGGGTTGTCGCCATGCAGCATCAGGTTGCGCGAGTGGTAGTCTCGATGCACGTAGACACAAGGCTGCGCCAGGTTGTTGGCCAGCAGGGTTTCAAAGGTTTGGGCAATGATGTTGCGCTGCGCATCGTTGAGCGTGAAGCCTTTGTGCGTGCCGATGTACCACTCGGGCAGCAATTGCATTTCGCGCAACAGCAGCGTGCGGTCGTAGGCCGGCAGGACACCGGGCTGTGAGGCAAGCTGGAAGCGGATCAGCGCGGTGACGGCATCTTTGTAGAGCGCATCGGCGCGGCCGGTATCGGCGCAAAGGGCGGTCAGATAGGTGGTGTTGCCGAGGTCAGTGAGGAGCAGAAAACCTTGCGCCAGATCCTGTGCCAGCACCGCCGGCGCGTTCACGCCGGCCTCGCGCAGCAGGGCCGCGACCCGCACGAACGGGGCGCAGTCTTCCTGCGCCGGCGGCGCATCCATCACGATCTGCGCTGGCGCGCCATCAGCGAACGAGACCCGGAAGTAGCGGCGGAAACTGGCGTCGCTGGAAGCCGGTGCCAGCGTGAAGGCGCGGTCCGGCAGGCTGCTGCGCAGCCATTGGTCTAGAGCGGAGAGGCGGTCGGAGAGGTGGTTCAAAGGGGCGCTTACCGAGGGGAAAAACCGGGTGCGTGGCTTATAATTTCAGAGTCAATTTTAACGGAATCACTCACGCGTCCGGCTGCTGCTTTGCGGTTCTGGCGCGCGCCAATCCATCGCCCGATGCTGCGCAATACCCACGAATTTGGCAGACGCTTGGGCGCGCTGGCCTCAGCGCTTGCCCTCGCGGGCGTATCGGGCGCGCGCGCGGACGATGGCACCGCCGCGTGGCTGGGCGGCGCGGCAGTGATCGAGGCGCCACTGACGATACTGGTGCCGTTGACTCAGCCGTCAATCACTTATTTGGTGGCAGCCGCAGCACCGGCACCATCACAGGCAGCGGCACAGGTGCCAGCACCAGCACCACAAGCACAGGCATCGGTACCAGCCCCAGCCCAGACTTCCTCACCAACACGCGCCGATGTGCTGGCACTCAAGACCGACCCGCAATTGCTTGCCGAACGCCCCGGCGCAGACCCGGTGCCGGCCTTCTTTCAAGGTCTCAAAATGTCCGGTGAGACCGGCCGCATCACCGTGATCGAAGGCGACGCCGAGTTGCGCAAGCGCGGCACCAACATCAAGGCGGACCGCATCACCTATCAGCAGGTGGACGATCAACTGCAGGCGGTGGGCAATGTGCGCATCTATCGCCAGGGCGATGTCTTCACCGGCACCTCGCTCGACCTCAAACTCGATGCCCATACCGGCTCGTTTCTCCAGTCCACTTATCTGCTGGCCAATGACCGCGCGCGCGGCAGCGCAGAGCGGATGGAGTTTCTCGGGCGCGACCAGTATCGCGCTGACGACGCGGTCTACACCACCTGCGGTCCCGGCAACGACGACTGGTATCTCAAGGTGAGCGAGCTCAAGCTCGACTATGGGCGCGACGCCGGTGAAGTCACCAACGCGCAGCTCAACTTTCTGGGCATGCATATTCTGTCGCTGCCGGGTATGTCGTTTGCGCTTAACGCGCGCCGCAAGTCCGGGTTTCTGGCACCGTCCTTTGGCAGCACCATCAACAGCGGGCAGGAACTGTCGGTGCCGTTTTACTGGAACATGGCACCGAACCGCGACCTCACCATCACGCCGCGTTACATGACCAAGCGCGGTTTGCAAACCAATCTGGCCGGGCGCTTCATCGGTGAGGACTACGCCGGCGAAGCGCGCGCCGAGTGGCTGCCGGACGACCGGCTCACGCGCAGCAGCCGCCACGGTTTCAGTCTGCTGCACCGGCACAGCCTGGGCAGCGGCTGGAGCGGCAACCTGAACGTTAACCGGGTGTCGGACGATACCTACTTCACCGACCTGTCGAGCCGGATCAGCGCCACCTCGCAGCGCACGCTGGTGCGCGAGGGGGCGCTCAGTTATTCGGCACCGTATTACGGCATGACGGCGCGGGTGCAGAGCTATCAGATCTTGCAAGACCCGGTGACACCCGTGATTGCGCCCTATCACCGCGCGCCGCAAATCAGCTTCGGCGCACGCCGTTACGATGTGGCCGGCTTCGATCTCAATTTTGGCGGCGAGTTTGCGCGCTTCACCCACCCCACCCAGGTGATGGGTAACCGCATCATCGCCAACCCCAGCATCAGCTACCCGCTGCTGTCCCCCGGCGGGTTTCTGACGCCCAAGCTGGCGCTGCATTCGACCCGCTACCTGTTGCAGCAAGTGGCGCTGGGTACACCTGACAGCTTTGTGCGCACGGTGCCCAGTTTCAGTCTCGACGGCGGGCTGGTATTCGAGCGCGCCACCGATTACTTTGGCCAGCACTACAACCAGACACTCGAGCCGCGCGTGATGTATCTGCGCGTGCCGGTGCGTGACCAGTCGCGCATGCCGGTGTTCGATTCGGGATTGGCCGACTTCAATTTCGCGCAAGTTTTTGCCGACAACATTTACTCCGGGGCAGACCGGATCGCCGACGCCAGCCAGGTGACCTTTGGCGTGACCTCGCGCCTGCTCGGCGCGGACAAGGCCGGTGAGCGCATCCGCGTCTCGCTGGCACAGCGCTACTACTTCGCCAATCAGACCGTGACCCTGCCGGGTGAGCCGGTGCGCACCGACCGCAGCTCCGATATTCTGGCGGCGCTGTCTGGCGAGATTGCGCCCAAACTGATGCTCGACACGGCACTGCAATACAACCCCAGCAGCGGCGCGATGCAGCGCGGCAGCATCGGTGTGCGCTGGACCCCGGAGCTGGCCAAGACGATTTCAGCGGCCTACCGGTTCCGCCGCGACCAGATCGAGCAGGTCGATTTTGCCGCGCAATGGAAGTTCGACGCCCACTGGTATGGTGTCGGGCGCTACAACTACTCGATCCGCGACAACAAGATGATTGAAGCGCTGGCCGGCTTTGAATACGATGGCGGTTGCTGGGTCGGGCGTTTCGTGTTGCAGCGTTTTGTGACGGCGGCGCAGCAGTCGACCACGGCGCTGTTTTTCCAGATTGAATTGAACGGATTGTCGCGGCTGGGGTCGAACCCGATAGACCTCCTGCGCCGCAATATTCCGGGCCATAGCCAGCTCACCGAGCATCAGCAGCCCGGTGCCAGAACCATGGATCGATACGAATAATGCACGCTTCAAAATCAACGATGCTTCCAGGCTTTGCTGCCGCCGTGGTTCAC
>JANOYK010000574.1:0-4259 GCA_031428855.1 Burkholderiales bacterium
CCCTTGATCTCGCCGGTTTCGATGGCGGGGAAAATGTCGGTCTGCGCCAGTCCGCGCGCCGGCGGGAAGAAGCTCTGGTCAATGCCCCAGAACTCGGCCACGGTCTTGCGGTCTTTTTCCTTTTCGAGCATGCGGTAGCCCGGCAGACCCGAGCAGGACGACCACTCGCGCGTGCCCATCGCGTTGCACTGGCCGGTGATCGACAAACTGGTGCCGCCGGGTTTGCCGATGTTGCCGGTGATCAGGTTGAGGTTGTTGATATCGACCACGCCGTCCGAGCCGTGGGTCGATTGGTTGATGCCCATGGTCCAGATGCTCATCGCCGCCGGCGCCTTGGCATAGAGGCGTGCGACGGTGCGGATGCGGTCTTCGTCGATGCCGCACACGTGTTGCGCGGTCTTGGGGTCGTAGTCGGCCACCAGCGTGCGCAGTTCATCAATGCCCTGGGTGTGGTTGGCGATGTAGTCCTTGTCTTCCAGGCCTTCCTTGAAAATCACGTGCAGCATGGCGTTAATGAGCACGGTGTCGGTGCCGGGGGTGATCGGCAGGTGGATGTCGGCGAACTGCGCGAGCATGGTGACGCGGGGGTCGACCACGATCAGCGGGAACTTGCGTTTCTCCAAGGCCTCCTTGAGACGCCAGTAAATGATCGGATGCTGTTCGGGCAGGTTGGAGCCGAACGCCATCAGGCAATGGGTGTGCTCAAAATCACCATAGCAGCCGGGCGGGCCGTCCGAGCCGAACGAGCGCTTGTACCCGGACACGGCCGAGGCCATGCACAGGGTGGTGTTGCCGTCGTAATTGTTGGTGCCGATCTGGCCACGCACCAGTTTGCCGAGGGTATAAAACTCCTCGGTGAGCAACTGGCCGGTCGAGACCACGGCAAATGCATCGCGCCCGTATTTGGCCTGAATCTCTTTGATCTTGGCAGCGGTTTTGTCGAGCGCCGCGTCCCAGCTTGCGGCCTGGAACGGCAAGTGCGCGCGCTCACGCATCAGCGGCTGGCTGCCGCGCCCGGGGGACTCAAACAGCTCCTGCTCGAGGATGCCCTTGATGCACAGCTTGCCGCGATTCACATCGGCCCCGGCATGGCCGCGGCTGGTGACGATCTTGCCTTCATGGTTCAGGCCAAGCTCGATCACGCAGCCGGTCGAACAATAATTGCAGGTGCTGTATTTCCATTCCTTGACCGGTTTGGCCGGAATCGAAATGGGTTTGCGCGTGGTGCGGCCGAATAACATGATGGCTCCCGTAGATGGCTTCGGCGTCAATGCCGTGATGGTGCCGGCGCGCAAGCGCGCTGTTGCATGGATGCTTCAAATGAATACTCAAGTGAAGTGAAGTCAAGTCAAGTGAAGTCAAGTGAAGTTAAATCAGCAAGCGCCATGCCAAACTCTTTTTTGCATGGCAGCAGAAGCCGCGCCACAAACTCCCGAATCTTTTGTAAACTGTGTTCCACAAGCTAGGTAACCTCTGAGGAGCAGCGCATGTTCGCCATTGTCTACAAAGAAGATAAAGTGCCGATGTGTGCGCGCCTCAAAGAGAGCGGGCCGGATGCAGTAGTGACGTGGGACGCGGCTGAGATGGCCAAGGCGTTTCTGGAAAGCAAGGGTGCCGAGATGCTGACGGCCTACGATGTGGTAGCCATCAGCGACGACTCGCTCTCGGCCATGGCCAAGGCGCTGGGCATCAAGGAAGAGGAAATCGAGCTGGTGCCGTTTCCGTCTTGAGAAAGACCCGCCAGACATCACCCTGATAAGCGCTCCCACCAAGGATTTCCGGGGTGGGCCGAAGAAGAAAGGCTCTGGGAGCGGATCCCAGGGCCATTTTCTTTTGGGTCTTCACCTCAGTACAGCCTCATCACAGCACCAGGGTGGGCTTTGACGCACTGCAACAGTGCGCAAACGGGCAGCATTGCGGCCACTGACGACCGCTTCTGCACACGCGCCGCGCGCGGCTGGCTGTTCTCACAGGCACCCACGCCAAATAACACAGCGGCCGCCGGGGTTGGCATGTGCCTTGCAAATGATCCGTCGATGGATTCCGATTTCCATGACAGATTGTTTTGCGAGACGCCGATGTCCCCCTCCTCTTCTTGCTCCACCCGCGCCGGTAAAGTCTGGCTGATCGGTGCCGGGCCGGGCGACCCTGAGTTGCTCACCCTCAAAGCCGTGCGCGCGCTTGGCGGCGCCGATGTGATTCTGCTCGATGATCTGGTCGATGACGCCGTTCTCGCCCATGCACGAGCCGGTGTGCGCGTAGTGCGCGTGGGCAAGCGCGGCGGCTGCAAATCGACGCCGCAGGCATTTATCGAGCAGCTGATGCTGCGCAGCGCGCGGGCCGGCCACACGGTGGCGCGCGTCAAGGGCGGCGACCCGTTTGTGTTCGGCCGTGGCGGCGAAGAAATGCTGGCGCTGCGCGCAGCCGGCATCGAGGTTGAAGTGGTGAGCGGTATCACGGCCGGCATCGCCGCGCCGGCTGCGCTTGGCATCCCGGTCACCCATCGCGATATTGCGCGCGGCGTCACCTTCATCACCGGCCACACCCACGACGGCGCGGCGCCCAACTGGCAGGCGCTGGCCGCCAGCGGCACCACGCTGGTGATCTATATGGGCATGCGCGATCTGGCCGCCATCTGCGCCGCACTGCAGGCAGGTGGCATGCGCGCCGGTATGCCCGCCGCAGTCATTGAATCGGGCACCCGCGCGACGCAGCGGCAGGTGCTGTCAACCTTAAGCGCGCTGGCGGCGGACGCGGATGCGGCCGGCCTCGCCAGCCCGGCCATCATCGTCATCGGTGAAGTGGCGGCGCTGGCGCAAACGGCCGCGTTACCTGGCGCGTTAGGCGCTGCCCTGCATGCTCCAGTTGCCGCAGCCGCGCTGGCACCCATGGTTGCGTCCCAGCCTGCACCCTTGGCTGCAGCGCGCGTCTTGCGCGCAGCCTGAAACAGATTGATTCACTGATTGAAACCGGAAAAACGCATCATGAAAAAAATGAAACTGGTAATGGTGGGCAACGGCATGGCCGGGGTGCGCACGCTGGAAGAGTTGCTCAAGATCGCACCGGACCTGTACGACATCAGTGTGTTCGGTGCCGAGCCGCACGCCAACTACAACCGCATCCTGCTCTCCCCGGTGCTGGCCGGCGAGATGACAATCGAGGACATCATGCTCAATGATGTGGAGTGGTATGCGCAGAACAACATCCGTCTGCACTTGAACAAAAAGGTTGCCAAGATCGACCGCATCAGGCGCGAGGTGATTGCCGAAGACGGCACCGTTGAGGCGTATGACCGCCTGCTGCTCGCGACCGGCTCCAATCCCTTCATGCTGCCGGTGCCGGGCAAGGACTTGCCGGGCGTCATCAGCTACCGCGACATCGCCGATACCGATGCCATGATCGATGCGGCCAAACAGTACCAGCACGCGGTGGTGATCGGCGGCGGCCTGCTCGGGTTAGAGGCCGCCAATGGCCTCAAATTGCGCGGCATGGACGTCACCGTAGTCCACATCATGCCGTGGCTGATGGAGCGGCAACTGGACCGCACCGCAGCTGATCTGCTCAAGAAATCACTCGAAGCCAAGGGCTTGAAATTCATGCTTGAAGCGCAGACGGCCGAACTGGTCAAAGGAGAGTCTGGGCGCGTGTGCGCGGTGAAATTCAAGAACGCCGGCACGATCCCGGCCGATCTGGTGGTGATGGCCGTCGGCATCCGCCCCAACACGGCGCTGGCCGAGTCGGCCAAGCTGCACATCAACCCCGGCCGCAGCGGCGGCATCGCCGTCAACGACACGATGCAGACGTTCGATCCGAAAATTTACGCGGTCGGCGAATGCGTCGCCCATCGCGGCATCGCCTATGGCCTGGTCGCGCCCTTGTTTGAAATGGGCAAGGTGTGCGCCAACCATCTGGCCAACTTCGGCATCGGCCGCTATGAAGGCTCAGTCACCTCGACCAAACTCAAAGTCACCGGCGTCGATCTGTTTTCAGCCGGCAACTTTAGCGGCGGGCCGGACTGTGAAGAGATCGTGCTCAACGACTGGTTTGGCGGGGTCTACAAAAAGCTGGTGATTCAAAACAACAAGATCGTCGGCGGCGTGATGTATGGCGACACCAAGGACGGCTCCTGGTATTTTCAGTTGCTGCGCGACAAGCAGGACATTCACGAGATTCGCGATCAGCTGATGTTCGGCCAGAGCCACCTGGGCGACACCG
The DNA here is from genome assembly GCA_031428855.1 of Burkholderiales bacterium. Classification (GTDB taxonomy): domain Bacteria; phylum Pseudomonadota; class Gammaproteobacteria; order Burkholderiales; family JAEUOS01; genus CANJDH01. Next base: position 4,216 of record JANOYK010000574.1, read on the forward strand.
GACACAAGGGCCAGTCGCAAGCCGCCGCCATGGCCGACACCGCC
>JANOYK010000575.1:0-1677 GCA_031428855.1 Burkholderiales bacterium
CAAGCCCTTTATGTCGGCCCAACGACTAAGGTTAGATCGTACGAAGCCACGATCTAACCGTTTAACACCCGCTTCCACCAACGCTTTTGACGGTTTCCCCGGTTGCGTAAAGCACCCGGACGTGGCTATTTGACGCACCCATTCCGCTCTGCTTGAACCACCCATTCCGCTCTGCTTGAACCACCCGTTCCGCTCTGCTTGAACCACCCGTTCCGCTCTGCTTACCGGCATGCGCGCATGCCCCGCACTTTAGAATGCCGCACGCACGCGTTGGTTCCCCGGCATTGGCGTCGCCGTCATGCATCGCGCGCGGTCAGGGCGGCGTTGCCGCCCACCGCGCTGGTGTTGGTCGATACGCTGCGCTCGGTCGCGAAGCGCAACAGATAGTGCGGCCCGCCAGCCTTCGGGCCGGTGCCCGACCGACCCTCACCGCCGAACGGCTGCACCCCCACCACTGCGCCGATCAGGTTGCGGTTGACGTAAATATTCCCCACGCGGGCACGGCGCTGTATTTGCGCAATCGTGGCTTCAATGCGGCTGGCGATGCCGAGCGTCAAGCCGTAGCCGGTCCGATTGATCGCGTCGATCACCTGATCGAGGGCGCTGCGCTGATAGCGAATCACATGCAGAACCGGGCCGAACACCTCGCGCTCGAGTACCTCCAGATTCGCAATCTCGAATGCGCAGGGCGCGACGAAGCTGCCCATGCTGTCATTGCCCGCCGTGACCGCCCCGGCCGGCAGTGCGAGTTCACACACCGGCCGGGCGATCCGGCGCAGTGTGCCGATGTGATCTTGCAGCGTCCTTTGTGCGGCCGCATCAATCACCGGGCCGACATCGACCGCAAGCTGCATCGGGTCGCCTATCACCAGTTGTTCCATGGCCCCGCGCAACAGTGCCAGCACCCGCTGCGCCGCCTCCTCCTGAACGAACAGCACACGCAGCGCCGAACAGCGCTGTCCGGCGCTATTGAAGGCCGATTGCACGGCGTCGCGCACCACCTGCTCGGGCAACACCGAGCTATCGGCAATCAGGGCGTTTTGCCCGCCGGTTTCAGCGATCAAGGGGACGATGGCGCCGCTGCGTGTCGCCAGCAGGCGGTTGATCGATTGCGCGGCCTCGAGCGAGCCGGTGAACACGACGCCATCGACGCGCGGGTCCGCCGCCAGGCTGCTGCCGAGCGCCGCGCCCGGCCCGGGCAGAAACTGTAACGCCGGGGCGGGAATGCCGGCCCGATGCAGCAAGCGCACCGCTTGGTACGCGACCAGGGGCGTTTGCCGCGCCGGTTTTGCCAGCACCACGTTGCCGGCCGCGAGCGCGGCGGCCACCTGGCCGACGAAAATCGCCAGGGGAAAATTCCACGGGCTGATCGCCGCGAACACACCGCGGCCATGCAGCGATAGCCGGTTGACTTCACCGGCAGGACCCGGCAGCGTCAGCGGCATTGCGAAGTCGCGCCGTGCCAGCGCGGCGTAGTAGCGGCAGAAGTCAGCCGCTTCGCGCACCTCGGCCAAGGCATCGGGCAGGGTTTTACCGGCCTCGCGCACCAGCAAGGTCATGAGTGTGGCGCGTTCGCCTTCGATCAGGTCTGCGGCGCGCTCCAGGCTTGCCGCCCGCTCCGCCGCTGGCGTGGCAGCCCACTGGGGCGCCGCTGCGGTAGCGAACGCCAACGCGCGC
>JANOYK010000576.1:0-3302 GCA_031428855.1 Burkholderiales bacterium
GCCAGGAAATCTGCCGGCATGCGCGCCTTGGCGCGCAGCGCAAAAAAATCGGCCCACCTGCCGCTGGCGGGACGGGCAGACCTCACAGCACATAGCCCGGAAAGCCATGGTGGACAAGCCTTTCAGAGGCATTGCCCACAAAAAATGCAATAGACACTGCTACAGGGTATGGTTTACCGCTTTCTCAGAGCAACAATTGGGCGGGCGGCGCAGGACAAAATTCCGGCGGATCGCCGACACCGATCATCACGTCATGACCGAACCCGGCCAATTCCTGACGAGCAGTATCTGATTTTTGCCGAGGGGCAGGCGGCGCGCCGAAGAGTGAGGCCGTATGCGGTCACAATTTGTGACCGCATTCAAGCGCACCAAAGAAGTTTGCCGTGCTCCCGGGTAATTCATGATGAACCGAAATTCATGCGCATATAATGCGCATAAAGAAAGGGTCGCCATGAAAACTGCCTACGACATCGGTGCGCGCAAGCGCCCGGTCAATCTGACACTTAATGAAGATTTGCTTGCTCAGGCACGCGGATTGACGGGCAATCTATCCAACGTTGTCGAAACCCTGCTGGCGGATTACGTGCAACAGGAACGCAAGCAACGTGCCGCCAAGTTAAAGGCCCTGCAAGCAACGTCAGCGACTTGGAATGCCTTCAATGCCAAATTCGGCTCGTTCGCCGACGAACATTCCACACTCTGATGGCGCAGTTCGACGTTCATCGCAACAAGGGGAAGAACCGCGACACGATCCCCTTCGTCGTCGTCGTGCAGTCAGCGGTGTTTGATGACTATCGCCGCCGCGTCGTCATTCCGCTGGTGCTGAAAACCGCGCCGGGCCGCATTAGCCACGCCAGCTTCAATCCGACTTTTCAAATAGACCGGGTTTCTGTTGTCCTGCATCCACTGGAGATTGTCTCCGTCGCTGTGGAATCGCTTGGCGAACTGGTCGGCTCGCTCGCAAGCCAAGGCGACCGCATCACCGATGCGCTTGATCAGTTGCTTGGCACTGCGTGGGGTTGAGGTGCGTTGCGACTGTCGGTTTTCTGGAACAGGCTGTTCCAGAAACAAGTATCCCCTGCGAGCCGGGATGCGCCTGCAAAATTATTAAAGCGCTGGCCGGAAATCGTTGGTGCGAGCGGTCCGCAGGCCGCGTCCCTTGAATTCCCTTGGCGCACAACGCTCTCAAGATAGGGGATAGTATGAAATCAAGATGAGATGGAGAGTCGGCGGGCGTGGCAAGAGCGATGGCGCCAGCGTGATTTACTAGAACGTCATCGAAGGCAAGGTGTGGTGGTTGTCTGCGTACACCAACGCCAAAATCGACAATCTGCCGGTCAAGACCTCAATGAATTCAAAAATGGCATCCCGAAAAAAAGCAGCTGATCCGGAAATGGAAGCCTTCCATCGCGATTTGCTGGAGAGCGTGCGGCAGATGCGCGCCGGTCAGGATGCTCGCAAGACCCGCGTGAAAGTACCGCCCGTAGTCAGCGCGCGGTTATCGAGCGGATTGAGTCAGGCACAGTTCGCCGATCTGCTCGGCATCTCGGTGCGTACGTTGCAGAAGTGGGGATGTTGGTGCCCAGAATTATGTTGAAGCCTGGGGAAAACTCGAAAGAGGTCCCGCTAAAAAAGCTCCGATGGTTTCGTACTTGCAACCAATCGATATACACAGTAGCCTGATCCTCGTAATCGGTACACGGGGTTACTTCAACGCCTTATACCGAATCCTCTTAGGCTTGGCCCCTTCCTCACCCAAGCGCTTGCGCTTGTCCGCCTCATACTCCTGGTAGTTGCCGTCAAAGAACGACCACTGCGAATCGCCCTCGGCGGCGAGGATGTGGGTGGCGATGCGGTCAAGGAACCAGCGGTCGTGCGAGATCACCAGCACGCAGCCGGCGTATTCGAGCAACGCGTCTTCGAGGGCGCGTAGCGTTTCCACGTCGAGGTCGTTGGACGGCTCGTCCAGCAGCAGCACGTTGCCGCCCTTGAGCAGCGTCTTTGCGAGGTGCAAGCGGCCGCGTTCGCCGCCGGAGAGGGTGCCGACCACTTTGCCTTGATCGGCACCTTTGAAGTTGAAGCGGGAGAGATACGCGCGCGAGGGCATTTCGAACTGGCCTACGGTGAGGATGTCGGCGCCGTTTGACACGTCTTCGTACACCGTCTTCTTGTTGTCGAGGTCGTCGCGGTTTTGTTCGACGAAGGCCATTTGCACGGTTGGGCCCTGGATCACTTCACCTGAATCCGGTTTTTCTTTGCCGGCGAGAATTTTGAACAGGGTCGATTTACCGGCGCCGTTCGGGCCGATGATGCCGACGATGGCGCCGGCCGGCACCGTGAACGAGAGCTTGTCGATCAGCAGGCGGTCGCCGAAGGCTTTGCTCACTTCCTTGAATTCGAGCACCTGATTGCCTAAGCGCTCGGCCACCGGGATGAAAATCTCCGAGGTCTCGTTGCGCTTTTGGTATTCGTGGCTCGACAGTTCTTCAAAGCGGGCGAGGCGCGACTTGCTTTTGGCCTGGCGCGCTTTCGGGTTCTGGCGCACCCATTCGAGTTCGCGCTTGATGGTTTTCTGGCGCGCAGATTCAGTCGATTCTTCCTGCTTCAAGCGCGCGTCTTTTTGCTCCAGCCACGAGCTGTAATTGCCCTTCCATGGAATGCCGTGGCCGCGGTCGAGTTCGAGGATCCACTCGGCTGCGTTGTCGAGGAAGTAGCGATCGTGGGTAATACCGACCACGGTGCCCGGGAAGCGCACCAGGAACTGCTCCAGCCAGTCGACCGATTCGGCGTCCAGGTGGTTGGTCGGTTCGTCGAGCAGCAGCATGTCGGGCTTGGACAGCAGCAGGCGGCACAAGGCCACGCGGCGCTTTTCACCGCCCGACAGCACGCTGATCCGCGCATCCCAGGGTGGCAGCCGCAGCGCATCTGCGGCAATTTCCAGCTGATGCTCGGAATCTGTGCCGGCGGTGGCGATGATGGCTTCGAGCCGAGCCTGCTCGCTGGCCAGCGCATCGAAATCGGCGTCTGGTTCACCGTACGCCGTATAAACCGCATCCAGTTGCGCCTTGGCGGCAAATACCTCGCCCATGGCGGCCTCAACGCTTTCGCGAACGCTGTGCGCGTCGTCAAGTTTTGGCTCCTGCGGCAGGTAGCCGATGTTCAGGCCCGGCATCGGCGTGGCTTCGCCTTCGATCTCCTTGTCGAGGCCGGCCATGATCCTGAGCAGCGTGCTCTTGCCTGACCCATTGACTCCCAGCACGCCGATCTTGGAGCCGGGAAAGAAGGACAGGCTGACGTCCTTC
>JANOYK010000577.1:0-1504 GCA_031428855.1 Burkholderiales bacterium
CGCCGGCCACCGGCGCGCGCAGCGTCTCGCGCGCGCCAAGACTGGCACCGATGGCGGCGGCGCGCGCATTGAGCGACTGCACATCGAGGCGCGCGTTGTCGATGTCTTTTTGCGGCACCGCGCCTTCAAGCTGCTCTAACCTCGCGGCACGTTTTTTCGCGCTCTCGTGCTGCGCTCTCAGATCGGCCAGTTGCGCCGCCTGATTGCCGCGCTCCACCGCGCCGATGGCCGGCTCAACATGGGCCAGCACCTCACCGCGCAGCACCTTGGCACCGAGCGCGGGCAATCCCTTCGGCCCCGGCACCAAGCGCCCGGCCTGCATCGCCTGCACCTGGCCGCCCGCGTTCGGGTCGGCCACCACGCGGCCATTCAATTCATAGGCGCGCGCAAACTCACCCGCCTCGGCCACTGCGGTGCGGATGCCGAGGCGGCGCTGGGATGGCTTGGGCAAAAACACATCGCCCGAGGGCAGGCGGCGCGGCGTATCCATTTGCGCGGCGGGCGCGGCTTCGCCGTGGTCATGTCCTGGCCCGGCCCAGGCGGCCTCGGCGGTGAGCAGCGCGGTGGTGGTGGCCAGTGTCAGCAGGGCCGGTATCAGCGCTGCCGCTGTGGCTGCTGTCACGGCTGGGGCACTACGCCGCCGCCCTGCGGCCCGCAGTTTGATCCATGCCACCACGCCAAGAATGGCTGCCAGAGCGGCTCCCGACGCACCATAGGGCCACAAGTGTTGGTGCGAGCCGCTCTGGGCCAATGGCTTGATCTCAGAGGGGATCACCAGATTGCTACTGAGCAGGTCGTCCACCGGTTTGCCGCCGAGGCTGGCGCGCACAGTGGCGGTGATGGCGAACTCACCCGGTGCCAGTGCCGCCGTGAGGGTGACAGCGAAAGTGCCATCCTCAGCCGGGGCGGCCTTGAGTTTGAATGGCGTGCCGCTGGCGGGCTGCAGCTCCAGATCAATCGTGGCGCTTGGCACCGGCGCGTTGCTGGCAAATTCGTCGAGATACAGCACGATGGTTTTGTCTTTGACGATGCCGGTCAACTCGAACAGATCAGAGTGGGCCGAAAAGCGCGGGCTGGCGCTGGTGGCCTGCGGCGCAGCAGCGGCGCCGTCGCCATGATCGTGGCCTGGCCCGGCGGCAGCAGGTGTGGATAGCAGGGCGAGAGCGAGCAGCGCAGTGAACAGTGCGTTGAATCGCGCGTTGAATCGCGCGGTGAACAGCGCGATGAACAGCGCGATGAACAGCGCGATGAACAGCGCGATGAACAGCGGTGCGGCCCCGTCACGGATTGTGCGCAGTACTGACGCAAATAGGCGAAACCGTGTCATGGCAAAACTCCATAAGCATGTTGCAGGCGCGACACCGCACGGCTGGCGGCGAGGTGGGCGCGGGCTTCGGCCAGTTCGGCTTCTCGCAGATCGCGCTCGGCACGCAGGCGCGCCACCACATCAAATTCACCCGCCGCAAAACCGCGCGCGAGCAAGGCCTGCGTGTCACGCGCAAGC
>JANOYK010000578.1:0-6627 GCA_031428855.1 Burkholderiales bacterium
GAAAACGCGGAAAACGCGGAAGGCGCGGAGGGCGCGGAAAACGCGCCATCGCTTCGCCCAGCGCTTAAACTTGCCGCGTGAGAGGGACTAACCATGGTGATGAAAACCGCACGTGGGTTGACGCAAAGTGTGACCCGCAGCGCCGCCAAGCAAGCTGCCCGCAGCGCCAGCGGTTTCGCCGCAGACGTGGCGAGCAAGATGTTGTCAGACATGAGCGCGCGCATGACCAAACGGATTGCCGCCACAGCCGTGGGCAAGGCGGCGCAAAGCATCGCCGCCGCACGCAATCGGGCCGGCCACGCCGAGCACAAAGTCGAGGTGCGCAAATTTCTGCTGCAGATCGAAGAGATCCACCACGAGGGCGGGCCGGTGGCCAAACGCCCGGTCAAAAAAGGCGCGATTGCCGCCGTGGTGCGCAACCCGTTTTCCGGGCGCTATGTGCAAGACCTGCAACCCTTCATGGAATGGTTGAAGCCGCTCGGCTTTGAGATGGCGGAGCGCTTGATCAAAGCGCTCGGCGGGCCAAAGAAAATCGAGGGCTACGGCAAGGCCATCATCGTTGGTGTTAACGGTGAGTCGGAGCACGCGGCGCTGTGGCATGTGCCGGGCGGCTACGGCATGCGTGAGCTGCTGGAAAATTCCAAGGCGATTGTGCCTTCGAGCATCAAGGTGGCACCGGCCGGCAGCGTGATCGATGTGCCGGTTCACCACCGCACGGCAGCCTATGTGCGCAGCCATTTTGATTCGGTCGAGGTGCGCGTGCCCGATGCGCCGCGCCCGGACGAAATGGTGTTTATCCTTGCCATGACCAGCGGTGGCCGCGTGCATGCGCGCATGGGCGGCATGACGGTGGATCAGATTGCAAAGTTTGACGGGCAGCGTTAGCCGGTTTTCTGTTGTTTGACGTGAGATTTTTCATCAGGAGGTTGCTATGCAACGGGTATTTATGCAAAGACGGAAATTGACGGCCATCGCCCTGACAGCGGCTCTGGGAGCGGTTCTTGGCGTTGTCACCGGCAGCACCGCACTGGCGCAGCAAAAGACCATCAAGATCGGCGAGATCAACAGCTACAAGGCGCAGCCGGCTTTTCTGGACCCCTACAGGAAAGGCATGGACCTCGCCGTCGAAGAAGTCAACGCTGCCGGCGGCGTGCTCGGGCGCAAGCTTGAACTCATCATCCGTGACGACGGTGCCAACCCAGGCGATGCGGTGCGCGTGGCGGAAGAATTGGTGTCGCGCGAAAAAGTCGATCTGATCGCCGGCACCTTCCTGTCCAACATTGGTCTCGCCGTGACCGATTTTGCCAAGCAGAAGAAAGTGTTTTTCCTGGCCTCCGAGCCGCTCACCGACCGCATCGTCTGGCACAGCGGCAACCGCTACACCTTCCGCCTGCGCCCCTCCACCTACATGCAGGTGGCGATGCTGGTGCCGGAAGCCGCCAAGCTGGGCAAGAAGCGCTGGGCGGTGGTTTACCCCAACTATGAATACGGCCAGTCGGCGGTGGCGACCTTCAAGGAGCAGATGAAGCGGGCGCAGCCTGACGTTGAATTTGTGGCAGAGCAGGCCACACCGCTCGGGCGGATTGATGCAGGCGCGGTGACGCAGGCGCTGGCCGATGCCAAGCCCGACGCGATTTTCAACGTCACCTTCGGCGCTGACCTTGCACGCTTTGTGCGCGAGGGCAACACGCGCGGGCTGTTCAAGGGCCGTGAAGTGGTGAGCCTGCTCACCGGTGAGCCGGAATACATCGACCCGCTCAAAGATGAAACGCCGGAAGGCTGGATCGTCACCGGCTACCCCTGGTACGGCATCGACACGCCCGATCACAAGGCTTTTTTCATCGCCTATCACAAGAAGTACAACGACTACCCGCGCCTGGGCTCAGTGGTCGGCTACACCACCATCAAGGCGATTGCGGCCGGCATCAAAAAGGCCGGCTCGACCGATACCGAAAAAATGATTACGGCATTCAGGGGCTTGAGCTTTGACACGCCGTTTGGCAAATCCACCTTCCGCGCGATTGACCATCAATCGACCATGGGTGCCTACGTCGGCCGAACCACCCTGCGCGGCGGCAAGGGTGAGATGAAGGACTACCGCTATCTCGACGGCACCAAATATCTGCCGTCGGATGATGTGGTCAAGAAGCTGCGTCCGGCCAATTGATCCGGTGAACGCCGCTGGTCGAGCCGGCCTATGGGCCGGTGGTGTAACCCTTCATGAGTCTTGACGCACTCGCGGTCCAGTTCCTCAACGGGCTGGCCGGCGCTTCCACGCTGTTTCTGATCGGCGTTGGCCTGTCGCTGATATTCGGCGTCACGCGCATTGTCAATTTTGCGCATGGCTCGTTTTACATGCTTGGCATTTACGTTGCCTATTCGCTGGTCACGCGCAGTGGCGGCGGCGCCTTCGGGTTTTGGTTTTCACTGTTGGCGGCGGCGTTGATTGTCGCGCTGCTGGGTGCCCTCATCGAGCTGCTGCTGTTGCGGCGCATCTACCAGGCACCCGAATTGTTTCAACTGCTCGCCACCTTCGCCGTGGTGCTGATCGTGCGCGATGCCACACTGGCGATCTGGGGGCCGGAAGATTTGCTCGGCCCGCGCGCACCCGGCCTCAAAGGCTCGGTAGAGATTTTCGGACGTCAGTTTCCACAATACGACCTGGTGCTGATTTTGATTGGCCCGCTGGTGCTGGCCGCGCTCTGGTGGCTGCTCACGCGCACCCGCTTTGGCGTGCTGATCCGCGCTGCCACCCAAGACCGCGACATGACTGGCGCGCTCGGCGTCAATCAGGCCTGGCTGTTTACCGGCGTGTTTGCGCTCGGCACCTTTCTCGCGGCACTGGGCGGCGCGCTGCAGGTGCCGCGTGAGCCGGCCAATCTCGGCATTGATCTGGTCGCCATCGGCGAGGCCTTTGTGGTGGTGGTGGTGGGGGGGCTGGGCAGCATCCCCGGCGCCTTTCTCGCGGCGCTCTTGATCGCCGAGATCAAGGCCCTGTGCATCGCGATTGGCACGGTCAAGTTGTTTGGCATCGAGTTCGCGTTTTCCAAACTCACATTGGTGGTCGAGTTTTTGGTGATGGCGGCAGTGCTGATCTGGCGACCCTGGGGCCTGCTGGGAAAACCGGCAGCAGTGACGCGCAATGTGGCCGAGATTGAAGCGCCGCTAAAGCCTGCGGACGCGCGCACGCGCTGGTTCGGCGTGGCGGTGCTCGTCCTGTTGTTGATGCTGCCGCTGGCCGGCACCCAGTTTCCGTATGCGCTGGTGTTGATGATCGACATTCTCACTGCCGTGTTGTTCGCCACCACACTGCACTTCATCATGGGGCCGGGCGGCATGCATTCGTTTGGGCACGCCGCTTACTTTGGCTTGGGTGCCTACGGTGCGGGCCTGCTGGTCAAGCAACTGGCATGGCCGATGGAAGGCGCGCTCGCCGCCGCACCGTTTCTGGCGGCGGCCGGGGCGCTGGTGTTCGGCTGGTTTTGCGTGCGCCTGTCGGGCGTGTATCTGGCCATGCTCACACTGGCGTTTGCACAAATCGTCTGGTCGGTGGCGTTTCAGTGGGATGGCCTGACCGGTGGCAGCAACGGCATTGTCGGCGTCTGGCCGGCCGCGTGGCTCAATGAAAAATGGGCCTATTACTACCTCACGCTGGCGCTTACGGTGAGCGGCGTGTTGCTGTTGTGGCGCGTGTTGTTGAGTCCGTTCGGCTATGCACTGCGCGCCGGGCGCGACTCGCCCCTGCGCGCTGACGCCATCGGCATCAACGTGTTCCGGGTGCAGTGGGCCGCGTTTGTGCTGTCGGGTTTTTTGTGCGGCGTGGCCGGGGCGCTGTTTGCGTTTTCCAAAGGCAGCATCGCACCCGACGTGATTCACGTCGGCCGCTCAATCGACGGCCTGGTGATGGTGTTGCTCGGCGGGGTGCAAACCCTGAGCGGGCCGGTGGTGGGCGCGGCGCTGTTCACCTGGCTGCAAGATCTGATCGCGCGCGAGTTTCAATATTGGCGCGCGGCGCTCGGCGTGGTGATACTGGTGCTGGTGCTGCTGTTTCGTCAGGGTGTGGCAGGGTCGATCAAAGCCTTGTTTGTGAGGGAGGCGGCATGAGCGCAGCCGTGACTCCTCCCGTGAACCCGCTGGCGGTCACGCCGGACAGCATGGCTGTGACCAGATCTGTCGAGGGGAATACGGCCAAGAATGGCTCTGGTGGCGGCTCGCGAGCGGGTGCCTTGCTTGAGGTCACAGCATTGTCGAAGGCCTTTGGCGGTGTGCGTGCAGTCGATAACGTTAGCTTCGATGTGGCCGCAGGCGAGTTGCTGGCCCTGATCGGCCCGAATGGCGCGGGTAAGTCCACCTGCTTCAACATGCTCAACGGCCAGTTGGCCAGTGACAGCGGCAGCGTGATGTTCGAGGGCCGCGCCATCACTGGTCTTAGCCCGCGCCAGGTGTGGCGCTTGGGCGTCGGGCGCACGTTTCAGATCACGGCGACATTCAGCTCCATGACCGTGCGCGAAAACGTGCAGGTGGCACTGCTCTCGCACCGGCGCGAATTGACGCGCTGGTGGCCGCGCGCGCGTGATCAGCATGTGGCCGAGGCCGATGCCCTGCTCGAACGTGTCGGCATGCAGGCGCAGGCCGGGCGGCCCTGTTCGGTACTCGCCTATGGCGACCTGAAACGTCTCGAACTCGCGGTGGCGCTGGCCAACCGCCCGCGCCTGCTCCTGATGGACGAGCCAACCGCCGGCATGGCGCCCAAGGAGCGCATCGAACTGATGGCGCTCGCCGCCGATATCGTCAAGAGCGACAACATTGGCGTGCTCTTCACCGAGCATGACATGGACGTGGTGTTCGCCCACGCCTCACGCATGATCGTGCTCAACCGTGGCCAGTTGATTGCGCAGGGCGCTCCACAAGAAGTGCGCGCCAACGCTGAGGTACAGCGCATTTACCTCGGGAGCCGTCACTGATGGCCGCTGCAACGTCGTCCGCTGCGATGCCGTCCACCGCAATGCCATCCGGCGTGATGCCGCCCATCTCGATGCCATCGACCGCAATGCTATCGGTCTCGGGCCTGCACGCCTACTACGGCCAGGCCCACATCCTCGCTGATGTGTCGCTCGACGTGCGCGCCGGTGAAGTGGTGGTGCTGCTCGGGCGCAACGGCGCGGGCAAGAGCACGACCCTCAAGTCCATCATCGGCCTGGTGCGGCCCAAAAGCGGCACGGTGCGTTTTGGCGAGGTGCAGATCGAAAAACTGGAGCCTTACAAAATCGCGCGCATGGGCTTGGGCTACGTGCCTGAAGAGCGGCGCATCTTTACAGACCTCACAGTGCGCGAAAACCTCGAAGTCGGACGGCAACCGGCGCGCGCCGGTGTGCCGGTGTGGGACTGGGACAAACTCGGCGCGCTGTTTCCCAACCTGAAGGAAATGCCGGATCGCAAGGGTGGCCACATGTCCGGCGGCGAGCAGCAGATGCTCACCATCGCGCGCACGCTGATGGGCAACCCGGCGTGCATCCTGCTCGACGAACCGTCCGAAGGCGTGGCACCGGTGATCGTCGATCAGATGGCCCAGGCGATTCGTGAACTGAAGCGGGCCGGCGTCGCGATTCTGCTCTCGGAGCAGAACCTGCACTTCGCGATGGAGGTGGCCGACCGCGCCTACATCATCGAGAAAGGGCGTATCCGGTTTGAAGGCACGATGGCGGAACTGTCGGCCAATGAGGAAGTGCGGGCGCAGTATTTGGCAGTTTGAACGGCTGGCCGGCAAGTGGGATGCGTGGCGCTACAGCGTGGGACATGGACCCGGTGCGTAAGATGACCTCGACCGGGCGCTGGAAGAACACGCAGGAGATGAAGGGAATGGCACAATGAGCACGGTCTCAACTAATCACGTTATTGATCCCGCCCAGTTGAATGTTGCAGCAACCCTTACCGGTATGACCGTGTCCAAATCAATCCAGAAACTGATCGCCGTGGGAGAGGGCATCGGTATTGTTTTGTCCGATGAAATCCTGGCGCGAATGGGGGTCAAGTGTGGCGATTCCCTGTGCTTGGAGGAGACATCGGCTGGAGTTCACCTGACGCCGTGCAGCGTCAGCATTCCGGATCAGCCCGGAGACTGACAGGCGATGGGCCGCATCGCAGGCATCGACGCAGGCGGCACCTTCACCGGCCTGATCCTGACGCGGCATCAACCAGTACCGGTATGACGCAGTCCGGCGCGACCCAACCGGTATGACCCAATATCACTAGAGGTGCCGCCATGCATCGCTTACACTATGTCAGCTTCACCACCTTCGAGCCGACGTTGGAATAGTACATCGACATGCTCAAGGTATCGCGCAAGCGAAATACGGCTGTCAGTAGCAAATCAATTGTCCGGTTTATAGCAAGCAACGTGTCCGGCGTGCTTTCGCGCCATGCGGCTCACGTTCCGATGCAACGCTCCCTGTAGGAAGTCCATGAGACCTCCCGTTTCCCGCTCCACCCTTGCGTTCCTGCTGACCGGCACGTTGCTGGTGGCGATGATCTGGGCTCTGGCCATCGGGCGGATTGGCCGGGAGAGCGAGCAGGCCATCGCGGACGAGATCACGAGGAACACCAATCTGGCCCTGGCACACGCGGAGC
>JANOYK010000579.1:0-3596 GCA_031428855.1 Burkholderiales bacterium
ATCTGCTTGGGGCCGGCATTGGCGTGGTCGAATACAGCAAAAGTTTTTTGCACGCCAAGGTGGCGGTGGTGGACGATCACTGGGCCACGGTTGGCTCGTCCAACATCGACCCGTTCAGCCTGCTGCTCTCGCGCGAGGCCAATGTGGTGGTGACCGATACGGCGTTCGCACGGCAATTGCGCGCCTCGCTTGAGCAGGCCATTCACGAGGGCGGCACGCGCGTCACGCTGGCTGATTTGACCCGCACCGCGTGGTATCTGCGTCTGGCGCAGTGGCTGGCCTACCGGTTCGCGCGCATCACGGTTGATCTGGTGACGCCCAACGGCGGCCGCACGCTCGCCTGATACCGGTCGTGGCGATGCCGCCGCGATCAATTCATCGTTGCCGTCCGGGGCGTGCTGGCACTGCGCCAGTTCGATGCCGGCGCCACGCCCCCACGCATATTTAACGAATGTCTACAAGGGCGCGCGCGCCGCACGCCGCTTACGCAGCACGCCACGCCGCCACCACGCAAGGCGGATCTGCAGGTTCCACAACAGCCGCACCACGCCGTAGCCGGCCGCCGCCAGCAGCGCCGCCAGCAGCAGCACCCCCACCAGCAGCGGGGTGCCAAGCGATGCTGCCCACTCACTGATGTTGGCGAGTGACGCGCTGATATCAGCCGTGATGGCGGGTGCCGGCGGCGCCTGCGCTGCGCTGCCGGGCATGGCCAGCAGACCGAGCTGGTAGGCGAGCAGATAGAGCGGCACGATCGTGAACGGATTGGTATAGAGCGTCACCGCCAGCGCCACCGGCAGATTGGTGCGCAGCCAGAGTGCGCAGAGTGCGGCACCGCCCATTTGCAGCGGCCCCGGAATCAGACCGCAAAACAGGCCGGCTGCGACGCCGCCGGCCACACTGCGGCGGTTCAGCCGCCACAGATCCGGGTGAAAAATCTGTTCGCCAAACATGCCCAGGGTGCGGCGTTCGCGCAGTTTGTCGATGTCCGGCAGCAGCCGGCGCAGGTGTTTGCGGATCATGGACGGGTTTCGTTGTGTAGACCTGCATTTTGCCCTGTTGTGCCGCTCCACCGGTCTGCGCGCACCCGCTTCCGGGCCATTTGTTGCCGCGCAACAAACAGTTAGAATGCGCTCACTTTGCAGGCAGCACTTTTGAGAGGAATGGTCATGGCGGGCAAGCAGTATGTGGTCGATTTCGCGAAACTGCGCAACACCGATGTCGGCGTCGTCGGCGGCAAAAACGCCTCGCTCGGGGAGATGATTAGCCAACTGGCCGGCACCGGTGTGCGCGTGCCGGGCGGCTTCGCCACCACTGCCGAAGCCTATCGCGACTTTCTCGAATTTCAGGGGCTGGCCGCGCGGATCGAAGCGCGTCTTGCCACGCTCGATGTGGCCGATGTCAAAGCGCTCACGTCAGCCGGACGGGACATCCGCGACTGGATCACCGCGCAGCCCTTGCCGCCCGCGCTCGAAGCCGCGATCCGCGCGGGCTACACCGCGATGGAGGCTGCATCCGGCGGCAGCGTGTGTGTGGCAGTGCGCTCCTCGGCCACCGCTGAAGATTTGCCCGATGCGTCTTTCGCCGGCCAGCAAGAGACCTTCCTCAATATCGTTGGCATTGACAATGTGTTGAAGGCGCTGCACGAAGTGTTCGCCTCGCTCTACAACGACCGCGCCATTTCCTACCGCGTGCATAAAGGCTTCACTCACGCCGAAGTGGCGCTCTCGGCTGGGGTGCAGCGCATGGTGCGCTCCGATCAGGGCGCGGCCGGGGTCATGTTCACGATTGACACTGAGTCCGGCTTTCCGGATGTGGTGTTCATCACCTCAAGCTATGGCCTCGGTGAATGCGTGGTGCAAGGCTCCGTCAACCCCGACGAGTTTTATGTGCATAAGCCCACGCTGGCGCAAGGCAAACCCTCGATTGTTCGCCGCAGTATCGGCTCCAAACTCATCAAGATGGTGTTCGGCAATCATGCCTCGGCCGGCAAGTCCACCGTCACGGTCGATGTGCCGCAGGCGGTGCGCGATCAGTTCTCGATCACCGATGCCGACGTGCTGGAACTGGCGCGCTATGCAATGACGATTGAGGCGCACTATGGCCGGCCGATGGATATTGAATGGGGCAAAGATGGCGTTGACGGCAAAATTTATATCCTGCAAGCACGCCCGGAAACGGTGAAGTCGCAAGACAAGCAAGGCGTGCAGCAGCGCTTTGCGCTCAAAGGTACCGGCAAAGTGCTGGTGACGGGCCGCGCCATCGGCCAGAAGATCGGCACGGGACGCGTGCGCGTGGTGCTGGACGCTGCCGACATGGATCACGTGCAGCAGGGCGACGTGCTGGTGGCCGACATGACCGACCCCAACTGGGAGCCGGTGATGCAGCGCGCTGCAGCGATTGTCACCAACCGCGGCGGGCGCACCTGCCACGCCGCCATCATCGCGCGCGAACTCGGCGTGCCGGCCGTGGTCGGCTGCGAGCACGCCACCGACGTATTGAAAGACGGCATGGAAGTGACGGTCTCGTGCGCCGAGGGCGATACCGGCAATATCTACGAAGGCAAAATCGAAACTGAAATCACCGAAACCAAACGCGGCACCATGCCGAAGATCCCGGTCAAGATCGGCATGATTATTGGCAACCCCGCGCTTGCGTTTGACTTTGCGCAGTTGCCCAACGATGGCGTCGCATTGGCACGCCTCGAATTCATCATCAACAGCTACATCGCCGCGCACCCGCGCGCGATTCTCGATTACCCGAATGTGCCGGGCGATCTGCGCCGCGCGATTGAGTCACTCGCACGCGGCTACGCCAACCCGCGCAGTTTCTTTGTCGAGAAAATGGCCGAGGGCGTCTCCACCATCGCTGCCGCATTCTGGCCCAAACCGGTGATCGTGCGCCTGTCTGATTTCAAATCGAACGAATACAAAAAACTGATCGGCGGCAGCCTGTACGAGCCGGATGAAGAAAACCCGATGCTCGGGTTCAGAGGCGCAGCGCGCTACATCGCCCCCGATTTCGCCGGCTGCTTCCAGATGGAATGCGAAGCGATGAAAAAAGTGCGCGACGAAATGGGCTTCACCAATGTCGAGATCATGATCCCGTTCGTGCGCACTCTGACCGAATGCGCCAAAGTGATCGACCTGCTGCGCTCACATGGACTGGAGCGCGGCAAAGGTGCCACCACGCCCGATGGCAAAGGCCTGCGCCTGATCATGATGTGCGAATTGCCCACCAACGTGATTCTGGCCGAGCAATACCTCGAATACTTCGACGGCTTCTCGATTGGCTCGAACGACCTGACCCAGCTCACCCTCGGCCTGGATCGTGACTCGGGTCTGGTGGCAGGTTCGTTCGATGAGCGCGACCCGGCGGTCAAGGCACTGCTGCGCATGGCGATTGCCGCGTGCAAAAAGCAGGGCAAGTACGTCGGCATCTGCGGCCAGGGGCCGAGTGATTACCCCGACCTCGCCAAGTGGCTGCGCGATGAAGGCATCGTTGCGCTCGGGCTGAACCCCGATACGGTGGTCGATACCTGGAACAAGCTGGCGCAGGCGTCGTAGCGGCGCGGAAAAAGGCGGGATCGCTGTGAGTGC
>JANOYK010000580.1:0-21401 GCA_031428855.1 Burkholderiales bacterium
GCCTTGCGACAACGGCGCGCCGCGATGCGGGCAGTGGTCTTCGAGTGCGCGCGGTGCGCCGTCGCGGTCGCGCCAGACGGCGAGTTTTATTCCTAGACGGCGCATCGACACCGGGCGCCCGGCGACGAAGTGCGATGGGCAGATCGGATACCAGAGGTTTTTGAGGCCGCGCTGGAGCACCGCGTCAGCTTCGGCATGGGGTGTGGTCATGGATTTTCCTTGCTGATGCGGTGCTGGCGCTATGCGTCCAGGCGTGCCATTTCGGATTGGAAGGTGGCGGCACTCCAGGGCGCGCCGTCGGGGCCGCGCGGGCCGGATTGGTTGACGTGATGGACCAGCCCGTCAAGATCATGCACGCCGGCTGCGAAGGCGCACTCGATGGCGTCACCCAGCAGGTCTTCGTAAGGCGTCGGCGCGCGCTGGCGCGCCTGATGCGGGTTGAGAAAGCGTTCAGCGGGGGGAGTGCTCACCGGCGTGTGCATTGGGGTGTTCGCTGGTGTGTGCATTGGTGTGCGCATGATGATTCTCGGTTCATTCGGCCACGATGTTGCGTGCCTTGATGATGCGCGCCCAGTTGGCAGTCTCGGCACGGATGTGGGCGCGAAATTGCTCCGGTTGCATCAGCCACACGGCCAGACCCTGGCCCTTGAGGCTCTCGATGGTGGCGGGGCGGTTCAACATCTCGGCGCTGTCTTTAGCCAACTGTGCAGTGACGGCAGGCGGTGTGCCGCGTGGTGCCAGCAGGCCGTACCACGAGATGACTTCGACGCCGCTGATGCCTTGCTCGGCCAGGGTCGGGATATCAGGGGCCACACTGGCGCGCACGCTGTCGGTGATGCCGATGGCGCGCAGCTTGCCGCTGCGAATGTGGGCGAGTGTGGCCGGCAGGTTGCTGAACATGACCGGCACGGTGCCGCCGAGCACATCGGTGAGTGCCGGGCCGGTGCCTTTGTAGGGCACATGCAGGAGATCGGTGCCGGTTTGCAGCTTGAACAATTCACCAGCCAGATGCAAGCCGCTGCCGATGCCGGGGGAGGCGAAGGCAAGTGAGGCCGGTTTTGCCTTGGCAAGCGCCACCAGTTCGCGCGCGTTGTTGGCGGCGAGGCCCGGGTGTACTACCAGCAAGTTGGGCGCTTTGGCCAGCATGGTGACGGGCACAAAATCCTGATCGATGTCGAATGGGAAATTCTTCATCAACGTGGGGTTGATGGTGAGGTTGCCGGCTGGAATGACCAGCAGGGTGCGGCCATCGGGTACGGCGCGTTTTACTTTGTCGAGTCCGAGATGGCCGGCTGCGCCGGGCAGGTTTTCGACCACGGCAGCACTGCCGGATTTTTCGCGCAGGCCGTTGGCAAGAATGCGCGACAGCAGATCGACCGGGCCGCCGGGCGGGAAGGGGGCGACGATGCGGATGTCGGCAGCGGCGGGAGCCTGGGCCGATGCAGTCAATGTCAACCCCCACAACACTGCGGCCAGAACAGTGCGCCTCATGATTTTTTCTCCGTCAAGAACTTGCCGCTCGCCGCCACATTGGGTTGCCGCCGCGTCGTGCCATCGATCCCGCCGTCTATCGCCCACTCGGCAAACATGGTGGCGCTGGGGTCAATCTCGCGCGCCTGCCACGCAGCGGTGAGTTGGTCTTCATCAGCGTTGTATTCGATCAGGCCGCCGCAGGGATTTTCAAAATACCAAAAGTAGGCGGACGAGATCGGATGCCGCCCCGGCCCCAGTTGGGTTTTCCAGCCGCAGCGGCTCATGTGCAGGCCGCCGCCGAAGACTTCGTGAATGTCACGCACAGCGAATGCGACGTGATTCAGACCCGCCGGTTTGTTCGGCAGTTGCAGCATGAACAGTTGATGGTGACCCGCCGCGGCGGTGCAGCGCATGAAGACGCCGCGATTGGGGTAGCGGTCGGAGGTGATGAAGCCGAGCCGCGCATAAAACGCTTCGGCCTCGTTGATGCGGTCGCTGAACAGGACGACGTGGCTGATATCGACCGGCGTGGCGCGCTCATAGACCGGCGAGGCGGCATTGATGCGCGCGGCAGCGCCCCACGGGTTCGAGGGCGAACCGGTGACGCCGGGGTCGCGTTTTTGTGTGATGCGAAACACCAGACCGAGGCCATGCGGGTCGCGTGCGCGCAGGGTGCCGCCGGTGTTGCGCTGATCGGCGAAGTGCGGTGCATCGCGCAGCAGGGCGGTGAGCGCATCGAGTGCGGCAGCATCGGTGACACCCCAGGTGACTTCGCGCAGCGTCGGCCCGCTCTCAATGGCGGGCGCGAGCCCGGGCGCATCGGGCGGACGTACGATCACCTGCGCGCCGGTCAATGCTTGCCACTCCTGCTGCGATGGGCTGTCGCTCACGCAGACGAGACCCCAGTCGGCGAAAAATTTACGCGCCTCATCCGATCGTTCAGTCGAGTAGGTGATGGCGTCGATGCCAGTGATGCCGGTGGCGTTCATGCGGTTTTCCTCGGTGGCCCGGCGAATTTGACGGCGAATGGCCCCCATGCGTGCATGTCTACTTCGACCATCACCGGGCCGGTGCCAGCGAGCGCCTGTTGCAGCACATCGCGGGTTTGCGCGGGCGCGGCCAGCAACAGATGCTTGACGCCAAGGCTGTCGCACAGCTTGGCGAAATCGGGCATATGCAAATCGGTATAGCAATGGCGTGCGCCGTAATGCAGGTCCTGAATGTTCTTGATGACGCCGTAGCCGCGGTCGTTCATCACGATCAGCATCAGGTCTGCGCGCTCTTGCACGGCGCAGGCGAGTTCGCCGAGGTTGAGCATCAGCCCGCCATCACCTGCCAGCGTCACGGTCTTGCGTCCGAGGCGGTGCAGTTGATTGGCAATCGATGCGCCAATGCCCATTGCCAGCCCTTGGCCGATACCGCCGCCGAGCGCATGCACACCCGTGCGTGGATCGTCGATGTAAAGACTGCGGTTGCCCCACATGCTGTTCGAGAGCGTGATGTCGCGCACCCATAGTGCATGGCCCTTGAGCTGCGTGTTCAGTTCATCCTTGAGGGCGAGGTAAGGGCCGAGCGTGGCATCAACTGCCCGCTCAGCCTCTGCCCGTGCGACTCTCAGGCCGGTATGCAGTGTAGAGTCAATGCTGGTGCGGTTCTCCAGCCGGTCGGCCAATGCGTTTAAGGTCAGCAAGGCGTCGCCGTGAATGAACAGCTCGCTGCGGTAGGCGCGGTTTTCGGCGAGCGGGTTGGCGTCGATGCGGTACAGCGGTGCGGGCAATTGCAGGTGGTAGCCGAGTGTTTCGTTGCTGCGCAGGCGCGTGCCCACCGCGAGCATGGCATCGCAGGTGGCATAAAACGCTTCGACCGGTTTCAACGCGTTGAAGGCACCGAGGCTGGCTGGGTGATGGTCCGGCAGCACGCCGCGCCCTTGGGTGGAGGTGACGATGCCAAAGCCCATGCGCACGAAACGCTCAACTGCGCTGCGGGCATGGCGCGCGCCGCCGCCGAGCCAGAGCAGCGGGCGTTTGGCGCGCAGCAGCGCTTCGGCGAGCGTGTCGAGGGCGGTTGAGTCAGGCACGGCTGGCGCGACTGTGAGCGGCAACAAATTGGATGGCAGCGCAAACAGCGCCGCCTGCACATCAACCGGAATCTCGACACTCACCGGCCCGCATGGCGGGGTGCGCGCGATGCGCACCGCTTCGCGCAGCGTGGCCAATGCCGTCTCGGCGTTGCGGATGCGGAACGCGGCTTTGCCGGCCGCTTGCAGCATCGCCAATTGTCCCGGTGCTTCGTGGATGAAGCCTAAGTCGCGGTCGAGGTAAGCCGAATCGATTTGTCCGGTGAGATGCAGCAGTGGAGTGCCGGCTGTCATCGCCTCGATCAGCGCACCAGCGGCGTTACCCGCGCCGGTGCCGGTGCTGGTGACGCACACGCCGAGCACACCGGTGACGCGGGCATAGGCGTCGGCCATGTTGCAGGCGCCGGCTTCGCCGCGCGCAGATACAAAGCGGATCAGGCCGCGCGTGTTGAATGCGTCGAGGATCGGCATGTTATGAATCGAGATCACGCCGAAGGCCGCCTTAACGCCGCAGGCCTCAATGAAACGGGCGGCGAGTTCGCCTACGGTGATCCGCGCTGCGCCAGCATCGGGGTGAGGGTTCATGCTGCCTGTCTTTGCAAAGATAGCGCGGCTGGGTTGCGTGGTGTCCGCGCGGCCTGGGGTGTCTGTAGTGTCCGCGATGTCTCCGGCGTCCGCACTGTCTGCACTGTCATGTGGCGCACGCGGCCCGAGAGCTGTGCCGCCGCCGCGCGCACGTGCGCGATGAGCGGCGCAGCGCGCGCGGCGTCGATCTGTTGCGCCGGCACCGTGATGCTGATGGCGGCGCTGACTTTGCCGTTCTCATCCTGCACCGGTGCGGCGATGACCGAGATGCCGCTCTCAAACCCGCCCTGGCTGATGCCATAGCCCTGCGCGCGGTCGTGATCGATCAGCACTTTGAGTTTTTTGATCGATGCCGGCGTTTGCGGCGTGAAGGTCTTGAGCGGGCCGGGGCCGAACAGCGCGGTGAGCACCGCCGTGCCAAGGCCGCCGAGCAAGATGCGCCCGAGCACTGTGGCGTGCGCGGGCAGGCGCGCGCCGACCTGAATCGAATGAAACAGCGCTTGCCGCCCGGCGGTCTTGGCGACAAACACCACGTCACGCCCATCGCGCACCACCAGGTGCGATGAATAGCCGGTGGCGGCGGCGAGGGCGTCGAGCACCGGGCGCGCGTGCTCGTTCAACTCGATCGAGGCCAGGTAGGCATAGCCCAGACGCAACACTGCGAGACCGAGGCGATAGCTCGATGCGTCCCCCGCGCGCTCCACAACACCCAATTGTTCGAGCGTGTGCAGCAGACGGAAGATCGACGCACGCGGCGCATTGAGGCGGCGCGCCAGCTCGGCCCCGGTGAGTTCACGCTCCTCAGCCGAGAACTGCATCAGCAACTGCAGGCCGCGCGTCAGCGCCGGCACTGCGTAGCGCGCGTCGCCTTGCGTCACGTGTGGTCTCCGTCAGCGGGAAGTGGCGTCACGCGCTGCCCCCCCCCGCTTCGAGAAGTTGATTGACTGCGCTGGCCGCTTCGAGTGCGCATAGATGGCCCACCGGGCCGAGGTCAATCAACCTGGTGCGCGCGGCGGCAGCGATGCGGCGGCACGCCTCGGGCGGGGTCACGCCATCGACGCTGCCGCTCGCGACCGTGACCGGGCAGGTGACATGCGCGAGATCAGCAGCCAGATCGCCGTGCGCGAGCATGCGTGTGGCCTGGGTGTAGCCAGCTGGGTCCACCTGCGCCATGGTTTGTTTGATAAAGGCGATTTGATCTGCGGTGGCTTGCGGTGACAGCATCGCCGCGCCGCGCTTTTCGGCCATGCCTTGCGGGCCGAGGGCGGCGAGATGGTCGAGGCGCTCGCGCAGCTTGGTCTCTCGCACCGCAGCCGGTGCGGTGCCGTAACCGCCAGCCGGGGCGAGCAAATACAGCTGTGCCACCCGTTGTGGTGCGGCGCGGGTTGCTGCGCCCGCGATCAACGCACCGAGCGAATGACCCGCGAGCGTGATGCGGCGAACACCAAGCGCATCAAGCCAGACCCACAGGCGCTGGGCGTAATCAACAGCAGCGGGCGCGTCTTGCAGCAACCGGCTGCTGCCGGTGTAGCCGGGCGCGTTCCACGCCAGCACGGTACGGTGCGCTGCCAGCGACTGCAACTGATGCAGCCAACTGCTCGACGAGGAGCCGATGCCATGCAGCAACACCAAAGTTGACGCTGACGGTGTGCTGGTGTCTGTAGTCGTGCTGCCGCCTGCACGCCGGTAAGCAATTTGTCCCAATGGCGTCTCACTGTGCAGCAG
Organism: Burkholderiales bacterium; assembly: GCA_031428855.1. GTDB lineage: Bacteria > Pseudomonadota > Gammaproteobacteria > Burkholderiales > JAEUOS01 > CANJDH01. The sequence goes on from JANOYK010000580.1 coordinate 5,861, forward strand.
AGGAAACGCGGCGAGTTGTTGTTCCAGGGTCATGACATTGATGGCAGCATGGCGTTGACGGTGCGAAAAAAGTCACTTGCGCTTCAACGCTGCCAGCGGTGAGCCGGGCGGATAAGCCGGCGTGATCGGTTTGGGCGAGCCGAGCATCACGCACATCAGCGCATCTTCATCACCGATGTTGTGCTCTTCACGGTAGACGCCGGGCGGCACCGAGATCAGGTCGCGCTCGCCCACCACGGTTTCCCAGTGCTCGCCATCCTGTTCGCAAATCACTTTCATTGTGCCGCGCATCACAAAGAACACTTCTTCGACGTCGTAGTGAATGTGCGATGGCCCGATATGCCCGGCCGGAATCAGCATGGTCGAAAAGGTGAAGTGTGCGGCCGGCACGGTGTTGCCATCAGCCGCCACACCGGTGCCGCCGGTGCCCATGTAGCGCATTTGCGCGCGCCGGTAGTTGGGATCGTAGTCGGCCTGAAATTTGAGCGCGTTCCAGTCGTAATTGCGCGTAGAACGGCGCGCCACGCGGCTCTCCAGCCAGTTGGCAAAACTCTGGCCGGGTTGGCGCAGCATCGATTGCTGTACTTCCGCCTCGGGCGGAATGTTCGGATTCATCAATCCGCGTTCATTAAACACCGGCTGGTTGGCGGCTTGCGGCAGGGCGCTCATGGGGTTCTCCTTGATTCAGTTCATCACAAAGCCGCCGTTGACCGGCAGCACCTGACCCGTAATAAATCCGCTCGCGGGCGACAGCAAAAACAGCACGGCGGGGGTGACATCGTCCGGCACTTGACCGGGCGCTTGCTTGGCCACTCCCCCATCCGTGTTTCCACCCGCTTGCCCCCTCACCGGCACGCGCTTGATGGCGCGTCCGTCTTCGTAGTGTTGATGGCGCGCAGCGGGCACGTATTGGGTTGCCTCCACTTGCGTGAGGCCGGGTGCAATGGCGTTGACCGTGATGCCCTGCGCACCCAGCTCGCGTGCCATCGAGCGCGTCATGGCGATGACCGCGCCTTTGCTCGCTACGTAAGCCAGCAGGCGCGGTGCGCCCCACAGCGCGGTGTCGGAGGCGAGGTTGACGATGCGCCCGCTGCCGCTCGCAGCCAGGTGTAGTTGGGCAGCAATGGTGGTGAGCCACACGCCGCGCACGTTGACCGCCATCACGGCATCCCAGGTGGCGGCGTCAATCTGGTGCATGTCTTTGCCGCCCGAGTTGGTGATGGCGGCGTTGTTGATAAGGCCATCGAGACCGCCGAGAAACGCAGCGGCGTCCGCCACGGCGCGCCCAACCGACGCCGCATCGGCTACGTCCATCTCGACATAGGCTGCTGTATTGCCCAGTTCTGCCGCCAGCGCGCGACCGCGCTGGTGCAACACATCGCCAATCACTACGCGTGCCCCGGCAGCGGACAGAGCACGCACAAAGGCTTCACCCAGCCCGCGCGCGCCACCGGTAACCAGCACGCGGCGGTCTGCGAGGCCGAGGTCATGCAGGGCGGGGGCGGCGGATTGAGTGGATGAAGATGTCATGGTCAGTCTGTTTCGGGCGTGTGCAAGTGTAGACACGCTGGTTTAAGCCCGCTGCACCGCACTCGGCAGGTAATGCAGCACGCGGTTTTCCAGCAACACCACGGCGTAATAGGCGGCGATGCCAATCACCGTGAGCGCGCCGATCACCACAAACACCCCCGCCGTATTGCCCTGGCCTTCAAAGAACACCAGCAAATAGCCCAAACCCATGTTGCCGCCGACCAACTCGCCCACCACCACGCCGATCACCGCCAGCGTGCTGGCAATGCGCAGGCCGGAGAACAGCGCGGGCAGGGTGGTGGGGTATTGCACCATGGTGAAAATCTGCCAGCGCGTGGCCGAGAACGAGCGCGCCAGATTGATGATGTCGCGATCCATGGTGCGCATGGCCGAGAGCACGTTGATGAGCACCGGGAAGAACACGATCAGGATGGCCACCAGAATTTTGGGATAGACGGTGTAACCGAGCCACATCACGAACAGCGGCGCGAACGCTACTTTGGGCGCGATTTGCAACGCCAGTAAATACGGCGACAGCACCGCTTCGACGCGCGGTGAAAAGCCGAGCGCATAACCGATCACCGCACCCAGCAAGGCACCCAACACAAAGCCGGCCACAACTTCAAGCGCAGTGATGCCGCTATGCCACAGCAGGCGCTCGTTGCTCCAGATGCGCAGCCCCTCGTTCACGGTCTTGGTGAGGTTGGGCAACACAAAATCAGGCACGCCGGAGAGGCCCGGCAAAAACTGCCAGCCGAGCAGAAACACCGCCAATACGGCGGCGCTCCAGAAGGCAGTGGTGAGGCGTTCAGACATGATTGATGCGAGTGCCGAAGTGAGTGCCAATGTGATTGGGTTGAGGCGAGGCGGATAAAAAAAATAAAATCATGGGTCTCAATGCACTTCGCTGTGCGCATCCAGACGCAGCAATTCCATCAGGCGCGTGACGTACTCGCCGAGAGCGGGGTTCTTGCGCCGCGCCATCGGGTTGTCGCGCGCAGGCAGATCAACCACGATTTCTTCCGTGATGGTGCCGGGCCGCTCGCTCATCACCAGGATGCGGTCAGACAGCGCCGCCGCCTCGGCCAGATCGTGCGTGATGAACAGCATCGTCTTGTTTTGTGCCGCCACCGTTTGCGCGAGGTCTTGCTGCAAGATCATCTTGGTTTGCGCATCGAGCGCGGAGAACGGCTCGTCCATCAACAGCACCAGCGGGTCCACCGCCAGCGTGCGCGCCAGCGCCGCGCGCTGGCGCATGCCGCCCGAGAGTTGATGCGGATAACTGGCCCCGAAGCCTTCGAGGTGGCATTGAGTGAGCAGCCTTGCCGAAGTGGTGCGCCGCTCTGTCACCGGCACACCGCGCAGTTCCAGCCCGAATTCGATGTTCTCGCTGATGCTCCGCCAGGGCATCAGCAAGTCCTTTTGCAGCATGAAGGCGACATGCGTGTTCGGTCCGGTCACCGTTTCACCCGCCACCCGCACGCTGCCGGCCGACGGCGCATCCAGCCCCGCGCCCATGTTGAGCAGGGTGCTTTTGCCACAGCCCGATGGCCCGATGATCGACACCACCTCGCCTGGCGCAATGGCAAAACTCACATTGCTCACCGCCAGCACCTCAGGCGCTTTGCCGCGTGCCGCAAAGCGCTTGGCGACGGCGGCGAATTCGATGGCGGCGGGGGTGGGGGCGGTCATAAAACGGTAGAGAGAAGGTTCAAGCGTCAAATGTTGCTTGTTTTATATATGAAACACTGGTTCGCTAATGAAAATTATAGAATGCTGCTCGAATTTGTCAACCCGGCGTCCGGTCGAGCGAGGCGGGCACCTTGAGAGGGATTTGCCAAGGGATGGCTGACAGGGCCGAAATTGTTTGATTGACAAACATCATAAGTGTATATACATTGCAGATATGGTGAAAACGGTCAGAAAAATCATCCATGACGTGATCTTCGAGTGGGATGGTGCCAAAGCCGCCCGCAATCCGGTGATTCACGATGGCGTGACGTTTGACGAAGCAGCCGAAGTGTTCTTTGATGTTGGCGCACGCTGGGTGGACGCCAGCCGCAACGATGAGACCCGGTTTGGCGTGATTGGCTACGGCGCGAACGACCGCTTGCTCTGTGTGGTTCACGTCGAACGCATCAGCGGCGGTTTTCGCATCATCAGCGCGTGGCGGGCCGCTTCCGCCGAGCGCCGCATTTATGAGGAGTGACGATGAAAACCAAATCTCTGGAACGGATTCAAAAGCGCATGGTGAAAGATGCGCCGATGTCGCTCATCAGCATGCGCCTGCCGCAGCACATGATTGATGAGTTGAAAGAGATCGCGGCGGTCAAAGGGTTTACCGGCTATCAGGGCCTGATCCGCTATTACATCAGCCAAGGGGCGCGCAAGGATATTGAAGAGATGGACACGCCTAAATTGGACAACATCGCACGCGCTCTCAAGGCGCAGGGCTTGTCGAAAAAAGTGATCGATCAAGTGTTGCAGGCGGCATAGGCCGCATCTCTCTTACGTTCCCCGCAACCGCACTCTGGCCATTCGTTTCTCTGTTCACCTTCCAAGATTCCATTTCGCATCGGCCAAGGCGTCGACGTACACACGCTGGCGGCTGTGCATCGGATGGCACTAACTTGGAGAGCATGAGTATTTTTCTAGGAACTGTTCGTGACAGGATCTGATCCAAGTCCTTGGCAACGTCCTCCTCCCGAGCTTACGCCTTGTCATTCGGAAGTGGGGACTAGGCCAAGCCGGGAATACAAGCCGTTTGCATCAAATTCGCAGACGGCGGAATCGGGGCGCAGTCCCTGGGCGCGGCCCGAGACGAACACGGGCACCGAAAACGCCAACGCTGCCCAGGTTTCCACCGGCGAAATTAATTGCCTTGTTCAAACTTGCGTATCCGGCGACGCTGTCCCGAAGCGCCAATCTATTCTGGACGGCCGTTCAATCCTGCTACTCGCAATACTCCCCCCATTTGCTCTTGGCATGCTCAATCAGTTCTATCTTGAATCGGCATACCGGCATAGCAAAGCACTGTTTTACGTGGCTGATTCATTCCAATTCGTTGTCGTGCCGATGTTGGTCTGGTTCTTGGTCTTGCGACCGGCAAAAATTCAGCTAAAGGACGTCGGCCTTCGCTTGCCGATCTTTGGCGCAAAGCCTTTTGAGACTGGCGGTTTATTCCTGTTTGTGGCCATCGTACTGTGGATTGCCTACGAACCAGTTAATGCCATTGCTTACCGGTATTTATGGAGGGAGGCCGGCATATTCGGTTATGGAACTGTCATTCCAAAATCGTTCCCGTCAAATGCCGTGGTAGTTGTTTACTTTTCACTCACAGCCGCGTTTGTAGAAGAAATTGTTTTTCGTGGATTGACCTGGAGCTATTTCTCGAGCGCGCTGCCGGCCGCATGGCGGGTACCCGCGTACATCATCGTTACCTCAGTTCTTTTTGCGGCCATTCACTCAGAGCAAGGGCCTCACGGAATGATTGCCGCGTTTTCATTTGGATTGGCTGCCGCTGCGCTGTTTGTGAAATTGAAGAACTTGTGGCCATTGGTATTTGGTCACTTTGTAGGCGATGTGATTGCGTTCTGGCCAACATAAATTGGCACTCTGTAAGGGTTCAGATTCTCTGCGCATGCAGCACAATCACACGGCGAGCCAAAGCATGCCTAATATGACGCGGAAGAATCAAATCATGACTATTCATGCGTTGCTGACGGCATCGATTCGGTCCCCGCGCTTCCGAAAAATTGACTCACTTTCTTGACCGCACCATGACCCCATTTCGCATCGGCCAGGGCTTTGACGTTCACGCGCTGGTGGCGGGCCGCCCGCTCATCATCGGCGGCGTGACTATTCCCTATGACAAAGGCCTTGACGGCCACTCAGACGCAGACGTGCTGCTGCATGCGATCACCGATGCCATTCTGGGGGCGGCGGGGCTGGGTGATATCGGCCGGCATTTTCCCGATACCGATGCCGCGTTCAAAGGGGTGGACAGCCGTGTGTTGCTGCGTGAAGCGGCGGCGCGTGTGCGCAAAGCAGGTTTCGCGGTCGTCAATATTGACTGCACCATCATCGCGCAAGCCCCCAAGATGGCTCCGCACGTGGCGGCGATGTGCGCCAACATCGCGGCTGATTGCGGTGTGGATGCTGCGTGCGTCAATGTCAAAGCCAAGACCACCGAGCGCCTCGGCTTCACCGGGCGCGGCGAGGGGATTGCGGCTGAAGCGGTGGTGCTGGTTGAGGCGCAGCGCGAGCGGGGTTAGGTTCTGCGCCCGCGCAGGGCAAACACCAGCGCCGCTGCGAGCATCAGCGCAAACCATGCCAGCGACCATTCGGCAATCGACAGGCCGAGAAAACGCCAGCCCACTTCGGCGCACTGGCCCGAGCCTTTGAACAACATGCCGAACATTTTGGCGAGCGGGAAGTTGTCGATCATGTAATAAAGGTCAGGCCCGCAGGCGGGCACTTGATCTTTTGGCAGGTGCTGCAACCATACCTGCCGCCCGGCCACGCCGCCGCCACCGAGCGCCGCCATGGCAGCTGCCCAGCCGTAGCGGTTGAAGTGCTTGCCGTGCAGGGATGCGGCAATGCCAACGAACAACAAGATGATGTAAAAGCCGCGCTGCACCAGACACAGGGGGCAGGGGTCTTGGTACTCCAGGTGTTGCAGGTAGAGCGCGTAGCCGATGAAGGAGGCGCATACCAGTGCGAGCGCGGCGAAGCTTGTGCGCGGGTGTTTGAGGAGACAGGTCATGGGCGGGGGGAGGGTGGAGAACTAAGGGCAGGGCGCGCATCGGATGGTGAAGGATAGACCCGATTATCGCAACGCGGTTCCGTCAAGCCCCGCTTGTGCTGCGAGCGGTGTGATACTTTGCGCGCTTCTAAGTGAGGTGACGATGCATACACGCGAACTGGTGAACTTCCTTCAGGGGTTGGCCGAAAACAACAACCGCGCCTGGTTTGTGATGAACAAGCCGAGCTACGACATTTTGCGTGCCGAGTTCACTGCGCTGGTCGCAAACGTGATCGCTGAAACCGCGAAATTCGACAAACCGGTGGCGGGCCAGATCGCCAAGAAGGCGCTGTTCCGCATTAACCGCGACATCCGCTTTTCCAAAGACAAGAGTCCCTACAAAGCGCATTTCTCGGCGGTGATTGCGCCGGGCGGCAAGAAGGATCCGGGCTCGCACTACTACTTTCACATTGACCATCACGGCAAGCTGTTTGTGGCGGGCGGCTGTTATTTGCCACCGGCTGATGTGCTGGCGAAAATTCGTGCAGCGATTGCGCGTGACCCGGCTGCGTTTTCGAAGCTGCTCAAACACAAAACCCTGTGGGCACACTACAAGGCGTTTGCGGACGAAGGCAAGCTGGTGCGGCCTCCCAAGGGTTATGCCCCTGACACACCGCACATTGCATACATCAAGCAAAAGAGTTTTATCGTCTGGACTGAGGTGCCGGTGAAGGGGATCGATAGAGCCAAGCTGGTGGCGCAGATTGCGCAGGGCTTCAAGCTGGCGCTGCCGTTGGTGTTGTGGCTGCGCGGAGCGGTGCAATGAGGGTGCCGGTGAACCCGATGATCCGGCTGACCCGCCCAGCCGCCACCCTCGCTGCCGCGCATTGCCTCGCAATGGCCGTCCTTCTGTTCGTCTTCGTCGGCACCGTCTTCGCCGCTGAGCTCACCCGCGCGCAGGCGCTCAAGCAGTTGTCGGGCAAGACCGAGGCCGGGCGGCTCGCAGCGATACAGCGTTTGCGTGAGATCGGGCAGTTCCGCGACAGCCACGCGCTCGCCCAGCGTCTGTTCGATGAAGACGAAGACAACCGCGCCGCCGCAGAAGCGGCAATGTGGGCGGTGTGGAGCCGCAGCGGCGACGCCCGGATTGACGCGCTGTTCAAGAAAGGCGTGGCGCAAATGAACGCGGCCGATGGCGAAGCGGCCATCGCCACCTTCACCGAAGTGATCCGCAGAAAGCCGGACTTCGCCGAGGGCTGGAACAAGCGCGCCACGGTCTACTTTTTCATGAAGCGTTTCGAGGAGTCACTGGCCGACTGCGATGAAGTCATCAAGCGCAACCCGCTGCACTTCGGCGCGCTCTCGGGCTACGGCCAAATCTACGCGCAGATGGACCAGTTTGACAAGGCGCTTGAATACTTTGAGCGCGCCATTGCGATCAATCCGAACATGGCAGGGGTGGCACAAAACATCATCGCGCTGCGCAAGCTGCGCGCCGCGCGGGAGCGCCGGGCAATTTGATTTGCACAGAATTGACACAAGCGCCTGGCGCAAGGCCCGCTCCTGCCAACGATCTTAGGCGGGATGGTGCCTGAAACCCGCTGCCAGAGCCATTATCCTTGCTGCGCCATCAATCAAATTTCGCACCCGAACGCTTCACTACCTCGCGCCATTTGGCGAGATCGGATTTGATTAACGCAGCGAATTCTTCTGGCGGGCCGCCGGCTGGTTCATCGCCAATCGTGCCGAAGCGCTCTTTGAATATGGGCGACTGGATCACGCGGTTGATGGCGGAGCTCAATTTGTCGAGTACCGGGCGCGGCAGGTTGGCCGGGCCGATCACGCCAGTCCAGGTGGGGGCGTCGTAACCGGGCACGCCGGCTTCTGACACAGTGGGGATGGTGGGAAAGCCGGGCGAGCGGCGCGCGCCAGTGACGGCGAGTGCCTTGATTTTGCCGGAGCGCGCGTGCGGCGAGATCGAGTTGAGGCTCTCGAACATGACATCGACCTGGCCTGCCATCAGGTCGTTGATGGCGAGCGCGCCGCCTTTGTAAGGCACATGCACGATCTGGGTGCCGCTCATGTTTTTGAACAACTCTCCCGCAACGTGGCCGGGTGAGCCGTTGGCGGACGAGGCGTTGGTGAGTTTGCCGGGCGACTGCTTGGCGTAGGCGATCAATTCGGCCACGGTGTTCACCGGCAGTTTGGGTGACACTGCCAGCAGCAGGTGGCCGCGCGTGACGAGTGTGACCGGCTGAAAATCTTTTTCAATGTCGTAGGGAAGTTTGGACATCATGTTCGGGCTGATGACCATCGCGCCGACCGGGCCCATGCCGAGGGTATAGCCATCGGGCGCGGCTTTGGCGATGATGTCAAGGCCGATGGTGAAGCCGCCGCCGGGGCGGTTTTCCACAATGATTTGCTGGCCGAGGAGGGTGGTGAGTTCGGCGATGAGAATGCGCGAGGCAGTGTCAGTGGCGCTGCCGGGCGCTTGCGGCACGATGAAGCGGATCGGTTTGTCGGGGTATTGCGCAGCGGCGGCACCGGCCATGGCCGCGACGGCAAGACCGGCGCACAGGCGGGAGAACAAGGCGTAGCGGCGCATCTGGCGCAGCAGGAAAGTGGGATGCATGTCTCGCTTTCGTAAGGGGCGTTGGTGGCGTGAGTGTAGAACAGAAATTGTGCCGCGCGACATGGGGGCGTTGAGATCGAGGTTGCGGCAGGGATTGAGACAGAGGTCGATGCGAAGGTTGAACAGGTGGCGTGCCGGAGGTGCCGCCGAGAGCGATACGGGTGCGTTGTGCAAGCGGGGGCGATGCTATGCTGCGCGCTTCTTTTACCGTCAGTGCATTGCGAAAGGCCCTCTGTGATTATCAACAACCAGCAAGATGTCACCCACGCCGTGCTCGCCGAAATTGCGCGCGCTGACAATCCGCGTTTTCGCGAGATCATGAGCGCGGCGGTGCGCCACCTGCACGACTTTGTGCGCGAAGCGAAACTGACCGAAGCTGAATTTCAACAGGCCTGCGGTGTGATCGCGGCGCTCGGGCAGCACACTACGCCGTCGCACAACGAGGTGGTGCTTGCGGCCGGCTCGCTCGGCATTTCGCAGCTGGTGTGTCTGATCAACAATGGCGCGCAAGGCACGCGCGCGACTTCGGCCAACATGCTCGGGCCGTTCTGGCGCACCGGTGCGCCCAAGCTGGCTAATGGCGCGCCGATTGCGCACCCATCCACACCGGGCGTGCCGCTCATCGTCAAGGCATGGGTCAAGGATTTGGAAGGCGGTCCGGTGGCTGGTGCCGAGGTCGATGTGTGGCATACCTCGGCCGAGGGCTACTACGAAAATCAGGACCCGCAGCAGCCCGACATGAATCTGCGCGGCATTTTCACCACGGATGCCAACGGACAGATTCACTTTCGCAGCGTCAAACCGGCTGGCTATCCGATTCCGGTCAACGGCCCGGTGGGTGAGTTGGTGCGCGCGCAACACCGCCACAACATGCGGCCGGCCCATGTGCATTTTCTGATTTCAAAAGAGGGTTTCAAGACCCAGTTTTCGCAGGTCTATTCGGGTGACGATCCCTATCTCGACACCGATGTGCAATACGGCGTCACGCATGCGCTGATTGGCACCTACGTTCTGCATGAAAACGAAGCCGCACCGGCGGCGGACATCAAAGGGCCGTGGTATTCACTCGACTATCACTTCACGATTGAGCCGGGTATCAACAAGCTGCCGCGCGCGCCGATTACTGGCAAGGCGAGCGGGCCGCGCCCTGCGATTACGGTGCTGGAGCGTACCTAAACGAATACCTCGACAATAATGGAGAGCACCATGACACGATTTAGATTGCCGCATGGATGGCTGTTTGGCGCTGTGGTTGGCTGCGCGGGCTTGGCGCTGGGGATGCCGGATGGAGCGCGGGCGCAGACGCCGCCACGAGCTGCGGCTGCATCTGGCAGCGAGGCCGCACGCAATGCCGCCGGCAAAATTGATTTGGTGGCCGGCACCGTCACGCTGGTGGGGACCGATCAAAAACAGCGCGCGCCAAAAAAAGGTGACAAATTATTCGAGGGCGATTCCATCATCACCGATGCCAATGGCGAACTGCACGCGGAGCTGACTGACGGTGCCGTGCTGGCAGTGCGGCCCAACACCGCGATGCTGATCTCGAAATATCAGGCCAACGGCGATGCCGCCGATACCAGTGTGTTCAGTCTGCTTAAAGGCAGCTTTCGCTCCATCACCGGCTGGATCGGCAAGTCGAACCAGGCCAATTACAAGATCATCACGCCGACCGTCACCATCGGCGTGCGCGGCACCGACCATGAGCCGAGCGTGATTCCCGAAGGCGCGAAAGAGGGTGAGCCGGGCACCTACGACCGCGTACATGCGGGCGCGTCGTTCATCGACAGTCCCAGCGGCAGAGTTGATGTGGCGCAGGGGCGTGCCGGTTTTTTCGCAGCGCACGGGCGCGAGCGGCCACGCGTGCTCGATCAGATGCCGGCCTTTTACCGCCCGGCGCGCAACGATCAGCGGCTGGCCGGCCGGCACGAACAGATCAGCAAAAACTTTGAGGCGCGCCGCAGCGCACGCCAGCAAGCAGTGCGGACGCAGCGCGCGCAGAGCGATGCACGCAAGTCGGCGCAGGAGGTGGCACAGGCGCGCCGCGCCGCGCAAGAGCAGCGCCGCGGGCAGCAGGCGGCCGAGCGAAAAAAGGCCAGCGAGCAGCGGCAGCAGCGCCAGCAGGAGGCCCAGCAGAAGCGGCAGGTGCAACAGCGCTCGTTGCAGGAGCGGCAGCAGGCGCGTCAGAGCCAAACCCAGGCAGCGCAGCAGCAGCGTGCCGGTCAGGTGCGTCCGAAGGCACAAGAAAGCCACGGCACGCCGCAGCAGCGTGAACCGGCGAAACGCGGCAATCGCTAGCAGCGGCCAGGCAATCGCAGTGTCCGGTATGGGCCGCGCAGAGTTCGTGCAGGGAAACCGCATATCGGCCAAAAACAAAGGGGCCACCTCTCGGTGACCCCTTCAAAAACTTCTGGTGCGGCTGGCAGGATTCGAACCCACGACCCCTTGGTTCGTAGCCAAGTACTCTATCCAACTGAGCTACAGCCGCATAAAAAGCATTATAGCAAATGCGGCGTGAAATGGTGCATCCAAGTCCGTTTTGCATGAGGCTGCGGCCAGGCAGTGGCGGCACCCGCGCGCAACCGCCCGCAGGTTACGGTATGCGCAGGCAGTCGACAAAATACTCGATCTTGCCGTTAACTTCTTGTTTCACCAGCCCGTGAATGTCGGTGTCGAAGCCGGGAAATTTTTCGTTGAAACTTTGCGCGAATTTGAGGTATTCAACAATGGTCTTGTTGAACACTTCGCCCGGAATCAAGAGCGGAATGCCGGGCGGATAGGGCGTGAGCAGCACGCTGGTGGCGCGGCCTTCCAACTGGTCAATCGCGATCCGGTCAATCTCACGGTGGGCCATGCGCGCGAACGCGTCGCACGGTTTCATGGCCGGCTGCATGTCGGACAAATACATTTCGGTGGTGAGACGCGCCACGTCGCTCGCCTTGTACATGTCATGAATCTGCTGGCACAGGTCTTTCAAGCCAACCCGCTCATAGCGCGCGTTCTTGCCGTTGTTGGCAGCGCAGAACTCGGGCAGGATGCGCCACAGCGGCGCGTTCTTGTCGTAGTCGTCCTTGAACTGCTGCAATGCGGTGACCAGGGTGTTCCACCGGCCTTTGGTGATGCCGATGGTAAACATGATGAAGAACGAATAGAGGCCGGCTTTCTCGACGATGACGCCATGCTCGGCCAGGAACTTGGTGACGATCGAGGCCGGGATGCCGGTCTTGGCGAACTTGCCCGACACATCAAGGCCGGGCGTGACGATGGTGGCCTTGATCGGGTCGAGCATGTTGAAGCCAGGTGCAAGCTCACCGAAGCCGTGCCATTTTTCGTTGGTCTTGAGCATCCAGTCTTCCTGCTTGCCGATGCCCTCGCCGTTAAGGCTGTTCGGCCCCCACACCTTGAACCACCAGTCCTTGCCCCATTCGTCGTCGACCTTGCGCATGGCGCGGCGGAAGTCGAGCGCTTCCGAGATTGACTCTTCGACCAGGGCGGTGCCGCCGGGCGGTTCCATCATCGCCGCTGCCACATCGCACGACGCGATGATGGCGTACTGCGGGCTGGTCGAGGTGTGCATCAAATAGGCTTCGTTGAAGACGTTGCGGTCGAGCTTGCGCGTCTCGGATTCCTGCACGATGATTTGTGATGCCTGCGAGATGCCGGCCAGCAGCTTGTGGGTCGAGTGGGTGGCGAACACCAGCGGGTCTTTGCTGCGCGGCCGGTCGCGCCCGATGGCGTGCATGTTTTTGTAGAAATCGTGGAAGGTGGCATGCGGCAGCCAGGCTTCGTCAAAGTGCAGGGTGTCGATGTAGGAGCCGAGCGTTTCTTTCAACATTTCAACGTTGTAGATCACGCCGTCGTAAGTGCTCTGGGTGATGGTGAGGATGCGCGGTTTGCGCCCGTGTTTGGCAAACGCCGCGCGCGCAAACGGATTGGCCTCGATTTTTTTCTGGATGTTCTCGGGCTTGAATTCGTCGAGTGGAATCGGGCCGATGATGCCAAGGTGATTGCGCTTTGGGGTCAGGAACACCGGAATCGCGCCGGTCATGATGATCGAGTGCAGGATCGACTTGTGGCAATTGCGGTCGACCACCACGATGTCGTCTTGCGCTACGGTCGAGTGCCACACCATCTTGTTAGAGGTGGAGGTGCCGTTGGTGACGAAGAAGCAATGGTCGGCGTTGAAGATGCGCGCGGCGTTGCGCTCGCTTGCGGCCACCGGGCCGGTATGGTCGAGCAGCTGGCCCAGCTCTTCGACCGCGTTGCAGACGTCGGCGCGCAGCATGTTCTCGCCGAAAAACTGGTGGAACATCTGGCCGATGGGGGACTTCAGAAACGCGACACCGCCCGAGTGTCCCGGGCAATGCCAGGAGTAGGAGCCGTCCTGCGCGTAATGCGTGAGGGCGCGGAAAAACGGCGGCGCGAGTGAATCGAGATAGCTCTTGGCTTCGCGGATGATGTGGCGCGCGACAAAATCGGGCGTGTCTTCAAACATGTGGATGAAGCCATGCAGCTCGCGCAGGATCGCGTTCGGAATATGGCGTGAGGTTTTGGTTTCACCGTAGAGGTAGATCGGAATTTCGGCGTTGCGAAAACGGATTTCTTCGATGAAGGTGCGCAGGTTTTGCACGGCGGGGTCGAGCTCGGGGCCGGGGGTGAACTCTTCGTCGACAATCGAGAGAATGAAGGCAGAGGCGCGCGACTGCTGCTGGGCGAATTGCGACAGATCACCATAGCTGGTGTCGCCGAGAATTTCCATGCCCTCTTTTTCTATCGCTTCGGCGAGGGCGCGGATGCCGAGGCCGGAGGTGTTTTCGGAGCGGAAGTCTTCGTCGATGATGACGATGGGGAATTTGAATTTCATCGGTGCGCCTCGTGGCCAATAGGGCAAAAGAAAAACGCGTCCGGGGAAACCCTGCGGACGCGTTGCGAAGTTTACGGCGAATCAGCTGCTGTCAATAGCGGATTTTTGTGAAGATTTTTGCCACCGGCGCCTGTGGCGGCACGCGCAGGGTTACACGTGCAGCAGCGCCATTGCCGCGAGCACACCGCCGATGCCGGTGGCGATGTACACCGCATGCTTCATCCAGCGTTTGCGCGTGAGCAAGGTGATGGCGGCGAGCGCGATGGCGACTTGCATCACCGTCATGGCCTGCGCCCAGCGGTGATGCAGATGGATCATTTTTTCGGATTCTTCATCCCATTTTTTTGAGGCCGCTTCCAGCTTCTCGGCGTCCTTTTTAATCTCTTCTTTTTCAACCTTGTAGCGCGCCACTTCCTTTTTGTATTTCTCGACATCGACGCCGGGCAGCGCCATCGCCAGTTCAGCCAGGTTTTGTTTGTTGCTCTTGGCCTGGTAGTAGTTCCATTGGTTCGACGCTTCGGTCTTTTTGATCGCGGCGTTGTTCTTGTAAATCATGGCGTCGTTCTGGGTCGCGCCGCCCTGATAGGAGAACAGCGCACCGACCGTCGAGATGATCGCCGTCATGACGGCGATGCGGCTGGCGAAGTCACCGTCATCCTCACTGCCGTGGTGTCCGCTTGCTGCGTGCTCCACCGCATGGTCGTGCGGGCCGTGAACGTGAAAACCTGCTCCAGACATTATTGCCTCCGGTATTCAACAAAATCGAAAGGGACTTCGGGGGTACCGCTGACGGGTTGCGGCTGACGTGCTGTTTCGCGCCATAGACGGGGATCAAGCGCGGGAAAAAAAGCATCGCCGTCAAAATCACGGCCAATTTCGGTCAGCACGATACGGCGCGCCAGCGGCATCATGGCACGGTAAATTTCAGCGCCGCCGATGACAAAAATCTCGTTGGACGATGCCTCTGAAACCGTTGGTGCGAGCGGGTGTGCGGATGACACCAGGCTGCGAGCCGCTGCCAGAGCGGCTTCTGGCGTGGTGGCCGTGGCGATTCCCGCATAAGTGAACGCTGGATTGCGCGTGATGACGATATTGGCGCGGCCCGGCAGTGGTTTGCCCAAGGTGGCGAGGATCGATTCAAACGTCTTGCGCCCCATGATGACCGGACAGCCCAGCGTGACCTGTTTGAAATGCTTGAGGTCGGCCGGCAAGTGCCACGGCATGCGGTTGTTTTTGCCGATAGCACGGTTGGCCGCCAGCGCGGCGATCATCGAGACTTGCATGCCTACACTTGCATGCCTACACTGCGACCGGCGCTTTGATGTGCGGGTGTGATTGATAACCGCTGATCTCGAAATCCTCGTAGCGGTAATCGAACAGTGTGTCTGGCCGCCGCTTGATGGTCAGTTGCGGCAGCGCATAGAGGCTGCGCGAGAGTTGCTCGCGAGTCTGGTCGAGATGGTTGGAATAGAGATGGCAGTCGCCGCCGGTCCAGACGAAGTCACCCACGGCCAGATCACACTGTTGCGCCACCATGTGGGTGAGCAGGGCGTAGGAGGCGATGTTGAACGGGACCCCGAGAAAAATGTCGGCGCTGCGCTGATAGAGCTGGCAGGAGAGTTTGCCCCGAGCCGCAGGCGAGCTGCCGGGGGCCTCATAAAACTGGAAAAACGCGTGGCAGGGCGCCAGCGCCATTTTGGGAATGTCGGCGACATTCCAGGCCGAGACGATGATGCGGCGCGAGTCAGGTGTGGCTTTGAGCTGGCGCAGCACT
>JANOYK010000581.1:0-5192 GCA_031428855.1 Burkholderiales bacterium
TGCTGCGCGCGCGCGCGGTGCGCGATGCGGTGTTGCCGTCGATCCGCCTGATCGACCTCAACACCGCCGCGCACGAACACGGCATCACGCAGCCGGGGTGGGCCGCCCACAAACAGCGGCTGGAGGCGGGCGAGCAGAGCCTGGTGTTTTTGAACCGGCGCGGTTTTGCGCCGGTGTTGTCGTGTGCCGGGTGTGGCTGGGTGAGCGCTTGCTCTCGATGTACGGCTTATCTGGTGCTGCACCGCCAGGGGCATGCAGCCAATCTGCGCAGCGATGGCATGCTTGCGCAAGGGCGGCTGGTGTGCCACCACTGCGGGTTTGACACCCATGTGCCGGCCCACTGCCCGACCTGCGGCAATGTCGATGTGAGGGCTTACGGCCAAGGCACGCAGCGGCTCGAATCGCGTCTGGCCGAAAAATTTCCCGCCGCGCGGGTGCTGCGGATTGACCGCGACTCGACCGCGCGCAAAGGCGCAGCCGAGCGCCTGCTCGCGCAGGCCCACGTGCATCCGGATGCGGATGGTGCCGGCGGGGTCGACATTCTGGTCGGTACCCAGATGCTGGCCAAGGGCCACGATTTCAAACGTCTCACGCTGGTGGCGGCGCTCAATGTCGACACCGCGCTGTTCAGCGCCGACTTTCGCGCCAGCGAGCGCTTGTTTGCGCAACTGATGCAGGTGTCAGGCCGGGCCGGGCGCACCGAAAAACCGGGCGAGGTGTTGATCCAGACGCGCAATGGCGGGCATCCGCTGTTTCAGGCGCTGCTGTCGCACGACTACGACCGCTTCGCGCGTGCGCTGCTTAAAGAGCGCGCGGTGGCGGGGCTGCCACCGTCCGGGTTTCAGGCGATGCTGCGCGCTGAGGCCAAGGTGCTTGCCACTGCGCTCGATTTCTTGCGCGCGGCGGCGGCGCAGGGGGATGACGCCGCCCAGGTGACTGTGTACGACCCGGTGCCGATGACGCTCACCAGACTGATGAATGTCGAGCGCGCGCAGTTGATGGTCGAATCGCCGTCACGCCCGGCGCTGCAAGCGTTTCTGACCGGGTGGACGCAATGGCTCTACGCCAACGCGCCGCGCACGGTGCGTTGGCATCTTGAGGTGGACCCGCTTGATATTTAGGGCGCGCGTAGATGGGAGCGCGTAGATCGCGCGCGCAGATAGAACGAGAACGGAAACGCGCGGATGCGCCGCCGGCACGCGGATGCAGGAGCGCCATGGACCGTACCGGCTGTGGACACAACATTTTGGGTACAACCTATCTGCGATGCGCCATCTGCGGCGCGCCGCCACAACGCGGGCGCAAAAAATGCAGGCATAAAACAACGGCCCCCGCAGAGGCCGTTGTTTTCGAGCGAGGCAGACTTATTTCGCCGCGCTCTTCTTGCCGTCAGCTTTTGGCGCGGCCGAAGAGGGAGCCGCAGCAGCAGGAGTACCAGCAGACGGAGCCGCCGCAGCGGGTGCAACAGCCGGTGCGGCAGGCTCTTTGAATCCGGCACCTGATGCGTTCGCCATGAAAGCGACGGCACGCGCCACTTCGATGTCATCGAGATCAGGATTGCCGCCTTTGGGCGGCATGCCCTTGGCCGTGCCTTTGATGGCATCGGCAGTGATTACCTCAAACCCCTCCTTGATGAGCGGTGCCCAGCGTGTCTTGTCACCAAACTTGGGCGCATTGGCCACGCCAGTGTCGTGGCAAGCGGCGCAAATCGCTTTGTAAACCTGCTCGCCCGACTGAAACACCTTGGGCGCATTGGCATCGCGCACAGTCACTGCGGCGACCGGCTTGATGCGCTCGGCAACCACCTCCGGCTTGGAAGCCTGCGGCACATCGCCCTGTTTGCCGCCGGTGACATACGCCACCAAAAACCCGATCAAGGTGATCGGCACAGCAAACGACAGCAGAATCACCGTGATGAGCTGCTTGGGCGTTTTGATCGGCGACTCGTGATGATCGCTCATTGAAAATCCTTTCGGCAAATGGTGCGAATACGGTATGCGCCGGGCAAACAACATTCAGCGCACCGATGGTGCGTCTCCGTTGATACATGCGGCACAAACTGCGTCTAAAGCCCAAAATTATACCGGGGATTGCCGAGCCGCTGCACAGAGTCGCCGGGGGCGCGTGCGCACGGGCTATAATTTGCCCGGTTCATCCGCTCCAATCTGCTCCATTCATCGCAACACCCCACGCGCCCGTAGCTCAGCTGGATAGAGTACTGCCCTCCGAAGGCAGGGGTCGCACGTTCGAATCGTGCCGGGCGCGCCAAAAACTGGTCGAATGGCCATGCTGCCACCATGCTGCATCTGACCGCGTTTGCGGGTGTCGTCCTGGCGATCTGTGCGCTGCGGTCGATCGCTTGCCGGGCCGGCTTGATCGATGTTCCAGGCGGCAGACGGCAGCACACCAATGCCGTGCCGCTGGTTGGGGGCCTCGCAATCGCCATCGGACTATTCCTGGTGTTTGCGCTACGCGGCTCCACCGCGCCCGCCCCGCCCACGCTTCTGGCCTCCATGCTGGTCGTGCTCACGGGCGGTGTGATCGACGACCGCCACGAGCTTTCCGCCCGGGTCAAACTCCTGTTTCAGATCGTTGCGGCAAGCCTGCTGACCGAGTTTGGCGGCACTTTGCTCGTGCATGTTGGCGCTTTGGTGTCGCCCAAGCTGCTCGGTCTGGGTGTTGCGTGGGCCGCCCCGTTCACCGTTCTCGGCATCGTGGGTGTGATGAACGGGATGAACATGATCGATGGCGCAGACGGCCTCGCCGGTGGCGTAGCGCTGTCGGCGCTGCTGTGGTTTGGTGTGGCGGCCGGGTGGGCCGGCCTGACCGGTCACGCATCATTCATCGCACTGCTGGCGTGCGCGGTATCCGCGTATTTGTGCTTTAACGCAGGTGGGCCGCTTGCCCGCCGTTACAAGGTGTTTTTGGGGGATGCCGGCAGTCTCCTGATCGGGCTGCTGCTAGCGTGGATTGCAATTGAACTGGCGATGGGGCCCTTTCACGCTATCAAGCCAATTACCGCAGTCTGGA
Source organism: Burkholderiales bacterium (assembly GCA_031428855.1). Classification (GTDB taxonomy): domain Bacteria; phylum Pseudomonadota; class Gammaproteobacteria; order Burkholderiales; family JAEUOS01; genus CANJDH01. Next base: position 3,031 of record JANOYK010000581.1, read on the forward strand.
TTCTTGGGGTGCCAATTTGTGACTCGGTGTCGCTGATGTTGCGGCGCATTGCTCACCGGCGCAGCCCATTTTCGGCGGACCGTGAACATCTCCACCATCTGCTTCAAGAAGCGGGACTAAGTCCTGCTAGTGCGGTGGTCAGCATCGTCAGTCTGAACTGCGCGTTTGGAGGATTGGCGCTGTTGGCGGAGCGATACGGCGTGCCTGAATACGTCATGTTTTACGCTGCCATGACCCTATTCGTGGCGTACAGCGTGTTCTGCTATCGCCACTTTGCCAGAAGCCGCCGCGATGCCCAACCACTGGCAACATAGGCCTGTGCGTTCAGCACGCCCACGCGATGGTTGCACCATTGCCCGGTTGTAACGCGACAGCGAGTGATGACCCCGGCGGCGTACCGAGGCGACGTTACGCCTTGCGCTTGCGCGCGACTCCCGCTCCAAGCAGGGCAAGCCCCATCAGCGCAAGCGTTGCTGGCTCCGGCACCGCAGTCAACGACCAAGTCGGGCTAAAGGTGGGATAGTCATACGCGTAATAATCGCCATCCCATACGGCAGCTTGACTAAAAGTCTGCGCGTTGATCATCATGAAATAGTTGGTGTAATTGAACGCCGATGGAAAGTCAACGTCAATGAACAGGAAATTGTTCAATGCGGCATCGGTCGAAATAGAGGCGGCGATCGCATTGGTCCAGTTGCCGCCACCATTGAGCGTCGGATCCCAAGCCGTAGCAAACAGCGCGCCGTTGCCGATGAACGCAGTGCCATTCAGGAATACATTGATGTTGCTCGCGCCGGTGACGTAGGCACCGCTAAGGGTTCCGGTCAACGACCCGGTAACTTCATCCCCAGTGTTCAGTTGGTACGAAAAATTGAACAATGTCGCATGAGCCGCGCTTGATGCGAATACCAGACAAATCAACGCAAGCTTGAAGAGTTTTTTCATGATCACACCTATCTTTTCGTGCGGTTCCGTCTTTGATGCTATCTATCAGATACCTAGTCAAGCAAATTTCGAACCAATTAAATAAACAACGCAATTTCAATGCGTTACGTTTGCTTTTTTAGATATTGATGCCGATCTGTAAAGCCTCTCGACAGTTGTCAGGTGCCAAGTGTGAAGTGGCCGGTGACAGGTTCGGAAAGGCGAATTGAAACGCCGCCGCCGTTTAGGCATGGCACCAGAAATTTCTAGGGCAGTTTGCTGACAAACTTCCAGTCCTGATACGACTCTGCGCCCACGAAGGCTGCGTAGTCTTCTGCAAACCCTGCCATTTTGAGCGGTGCCTGGGCCGACTTGCTGTACACCCCGCGGATGCGCCCATCCTGCAACGCCACGATGCCCCAGTCGGTCGTGCCGTTGAGCGGGTCATGAAACAGGCGGCGTAAATGGCGCTTCAACGCCGGTTGGCGCGGGTCGTGTAACAGATCATCAAACGTCGCCGGATAGCGCGGCATGCCCATCGGCGTGGTGCGCGCATAGCTTTCGATGGCACGCCGGAACTGGTCTCCCGCGAACAGCAGTTCGACCTCTTTCGCCTGCCGCTCAATTAGCGCACGCGATTGGCCCACATGCAATGCCGCAATACTCATGATTACGAGCATGCCTAGCACCAGCATGTACATTGCGCCGCGCTGTTTGGCTTTCAACGGCTTTCGATTCACGGCAACGAGCGTTTTTTTGGAACTACTTGTCGCGCAAGCGGGGCGATAACCGCACCGGGGGAGACGATGCACGAGAGACCATCTGCGCAGACTAACGCGGCAAATGGTCATACGTTCAGTCCGTTCGAGGCAGCAGAGTTTGAGGAGGCAGAAACTATTCCTCGCATAACGACAACCCGCAACCAATACGGAAGTGGCCGCCAAGACGCCCCCTCAATGTGGATATCTTGACCAAACGAAGTTCATCCACCCCTGAAAACGTCCTTCCAGTGATCCAGGTTTGAGCACCGGATTGACTCCAAGACTCTTGTGCGGTAACCCGCGATTGCTCTCGCAAAGCGACGCTAAGGATTGACCACCGTCCAATCCAGGGGCACGGTGCGGGTATAGCCTTCGCTGGCGATCGTCAGACCGTCCATGAAGTAGATGTAGTTGTCCCCGGTGGCGGTGTTGCGCCACAGGATGTCGGCCTTGCCATCGCCATTGAAGTCGGCCACC
>JANOYK010000582.1:0-3169 GCA_031428855.1 Burkholderiales bacterium
GCCCCCAGCGTCAGCGCGCCATCGTTGAAGTCATATGAGGGATTGTGTACTTCGCAGGCACCTTCACCGGCACCGTTGCCGATGTTGAAATAACAGCCCGGCACTTTTTCCAACATGAAAGAGAAATCTTCCGAGGCTACGATCAGGTTGGGATTGCGGTTCACGTTTTCTTCGCCCACCACTGCCGCGCACACCGCCGCGACGAACCCGGCTTGCGCGGTGTCGTTGATCGTGGGCGCAAAGATGACGCGGAAATCGACTTCCGCCGTCGCCCCGAAGGCCTCCGCCGTGCCCTTGACGATGCGCCGCATGCCGGCCTCGACCAGCGTCATCACCTCGGGCGTGAAGGCACGCACGGTCCCGGAAAGCTGTGCAGTGTGCGGAATCACGTTGTAGGCATCGCCGCTGTGAATCCTGGTCACTGAGAGCACCGCCGCATCGAGCGGGCGGACGTTGCGTGAGACGATGCTCTGCAGCGCGATGGCAATGTGTGATGCGACCAATACCGAATCGACACCGGTTTCGGGCCGCGCCCCGTGCGCGCCGCGGCCGGTGACATGAATGTCGAAAAAGGCGCCGCCTGCCATCATCGGTCCGGCGCGCACCGCGAACTTGCCGAGTGCCAGGCCGGGCCGGTTGTGCATGCCGAACACGGCGTCGCACGGAAATCTCTCGAACAGGCCGTCGGCGATCATGGCGCGCGCGCCGCCGATGCCTTCCTCTGCGGGCTGAAAAATGAAATTGACGACGCCGTCGAAAGCGCGCGTCCCGGCCAGGTACTTGGCTGCACCGAGCAGCATGGTGGTATGGCCGTCGTGTCCGCAGGCGTGCATGCGCCCAGGCTGGGTGGAGCGGTGCGCGAAGGTGTTCGCTTCGATGATCGGCAGGGCATCCATGTCGGCGCGCAGCCCGACCGAGCGCGCACTGCTGCCGGCCCGCAACACACCGACCACGCCGGTCTTGCCGATGCCGCGATGCACCTCGATGCCGAAACCGGCCAGCTTTTGAGCGACGATTTCGGCAGTGCGCAGTTCCTCGAATCCAAGCTCCGGATGGGCATGGATGTCGCGCCGCCAGCGCGTCATTTCATTTTCAAGGCTGGCGATGCGGTCGATTACTGCCACGGTAGTGCTCCTCGAATCATGTCAGCCGGGGATTCTAGCCCCGCTGAGATCAGATTGACTCCCGGCCAGCGTCCGGCGTCACGCCGCCCAGACTGCGGCCAATCGCCGCCAAAGCCGATCCCAAGCCCACCCGAGGGGCCACGGCAGCTTCCAGGATCAAGCGAATTTCGGCTTCGCTGCTGCGGCCATGCTGCGCCGCGCGCAGTTTGAGCGCCCGCTGCGTGGCATCGGGCAGGTTTCTCACGGTGACGGAAGACATTGTCATCACTCCTGCAAAGTGATATCAACAGCAAATATCGGTCGCGCATTGGCGCAGCGTCAATTGATTTGCTGCTGACAATCGCGTAGCGCCAATGCTTTGCAGCAAGTTTTGCATGGTAAATTATCTGCCTGTGCCAGCCCTCTCCCCGGAGCCGGTACTTGAGGCAGGTACTTGAGGCACCATGTCATGCGTCATGGTGACGATAAACCGGCAGCATCCTTAACGAGACTGAACCATGTCGGTGGCAACACGGCATTCCCTATCAGATGCGGTCGACCCCTTCCAGTTTTGCCATGACCAGGGCTGGACTGACGGGTTGCCGGTGGTGCCGCCGACAGAGGCGCGTGTCGCGGCGATGCTGGCCGGTACCACACTGGCCGCGTCAACCCTGATCGCCAAGATTCCGCCGGGCTGGGGCCAGGCGACGGTCGAAAAGATTGCAGTCAACAGCGTGATGGCGGGTTGCCTGCCAGAGTACATGCCGGTCATCATCGCGGCGGTCAAGGCGATGACCGACCCGGCGCTCAATCTCAACGGCATGCAATGTTCGACCCACCTGTCCACGCCCTTGGTGGTGGTGAACGGCCCGGCCCGCCTCGCGCTCGGCATGAACTGCGGCTCGAACGTGTTCGGCCAGGGCAATCGCGCCAACGCCTCGATCGGCCGCGCCGTCAAGCTGATTCTTACCAACATTGGCAGCGCGATTCCGGGTGTGACCGACAAGGCCACGCTCGGCCATCCGGGCAAATACACCTACTGCATTGCCGAGAATGAAGAACAAAGCCCGTGGGATCCGCTGCATGTTGAGCGCGGCTTCGCGCGTGAGCAAAGCGCGGTGACGGTGTTTGGCTGCGAGGCGCCGCACAACGTCAACAATCAGGCCAGCCAAAACGCCTTCGATCTCGCCTTCACAATTGCCGATACCATGGCCACGCTCGGCAAGAACATGTTTTACGCGCAGGGCGAAGTGATGGTGGTGGTATGTCCGAGCCACGCCGAAACCATCGCCAACGATGGCTGGAGCAAGCAGCACTTCAAGGAATATCTTTACGAGAAGGCGCGCAAACCGGTCGGCTTGGTGAAACTGGGCGGTCTGTACGGGCGCGAAGTCAAACGCAACTTTTGGCCACGCTGGGTCAATCGCGATGACGACAACGAGATGGTGCCGCTGGTGCGGCGCGCCAGCGAGATCACGATCGTGGTAGCTGGCGGGCCCGGTCGCCACAGCGCGTTTCTGCCCGGCTGGGCCACGCCCTCGGTGACGGTGGCAGTCGAATGAAGCGCACGCCCCCGGCAGCCGGGCCGCGCTACGCTGATTTGATGGCGTGCGTCCGCTGGTGGATACTTTGTTGTTCCGGATGGTGTTGTTCCAAACCTTGTCATTAACACGACCCCAAGGAGACCCGCATGGACATGATTCTTGTCGATCCCGGCGCCGAAGCGAATCCCCGCAGCGATCCCGGCGCGGACCGGCTGGTGCGGCTGCAGGGCATGCGCGTCGGCTTGCTGGACAACATTAAGCACAACGCCGGCTACCTGCTGAGCGAAGTCGGCGAGCGCCTCACGCGCGAATACGGCTGCGAGGTGCGTCTGATCAAAAAGAAAACCTATACCAAGTATTGCGAGCCGCATGTGCTTGCCCAACTGATGGATTGCGCTGCAGCCGTCACCGCCATCGGCGACTGAGGGTCTTGTGTGTCGTGCAGTGTGCACGACATGGTGGAGTTGGAGCGCAAGGGGATTGCGACGGTGACGCTTTGCACCACCGGGTTCCGCAATGCGG
>JANOYK010000583.1:0-2740 GCA_031428855.1 Burkholderiales bacterium
GTCATCGCCCATCGCAATCACATGCGTCAACACCGGCAATGCTGCACCGGGCAGCGCCGCGTCAATCGCAGGCTCCGTCTCGCGCAGGAACGAGACGAAATCAATGCCGAGAAAGTTGCCGTCGAGAAACAGCGCCTTCACATCCGCTTGCTTGAGACAAAACGCCAACTCGGACGCCTTGAAGCGCGTGTTCACCGGTACCGTCACCGCACCGATTATCGCCGCGCCGAAAAACAGCGTGACCCATGCGCCGGTGTTGCCCATCAGGATGCCGATGTGGTCGCCACGGCGAATGCCCAGCGCATGCAGGGCCTGCGCGCGTTTGAGCGAGTTGGCGTAGAGGTCGGTGTAGGAGAAGCGGTTGCGGTCGGTGATGAGGGCGTCGTGTGCGCTGCGTTGGGCGGCGCTGCTTTCCAGCACTTCGCGCAAGGTCTGCGCTTCCCAAATTGGCGATGTGTTCTGCGCGCTGTTCATTTCAATCAACGTAAAGTGCCGGCTGGCAATCCAGTATTCCGGGTGCGCGCAAACTACCTGGAGCGCAACTGAATCGGCAAACGCCGCACGCGAAGGCGGCCCGTACCGACCGTAACCAGCGCACCCGCCTCAATGGCATCTCGCGCTTGTACGCAAACATCGCGCAACAAGGCCGTCATCGCGCGTCCGTTCAAGCCTTCGATGCGGACAAACACCACGCTTGGCAGCGTGGCACCCGACAGCGCCATCAAGGCGTGAAAGTCGCCATCCAATGTGCATACACTGCGCTCCAACTCGACAGCGCGGCTAAGAATCTGTACATCTTCCGCTTCACCCATACCCAGATCGGCCACGTGAATGGTGTCGATACCGGATACCGACAAAAAACCGGCGGCGGAGTAGGAAATGCCCTGATCCAGCAGCAAACGAATCAAGCCGACTCCAGCGCAATATTGTCGTCAGCAAGACTGGACGCTGCAAAACGCAAAGCCTGCTCGATATCCGTATCGGTGAGACCCGGATACTCGGCCTTGAGCTCGGCGCGGTCCGGGTAAAGCGCGGCGGCCTCTACCACTCGCCGCACGGTGATTCGCGTGCCTCGAATAATCGGCTGGCCGTTGAGCACTGCGGGGTTGATAGTGATGCGCGTAAATTCGTGATGTGATGTCATGGGACACCTCCGTGACGGGAGTGTACAACGGCTCAAATGTGGTTATTGCTTCCGTCCTGCCATGGGCCCGCGTAAGGGGGCGCGTGCTATTTTTTCCCGCCAAACCCGGCAATCCCCGCCTTCCAGTTATTACGCGCGAGATTCTCTTCAATCGCATCCAGCTCCGTCTGCAACGCGCCCTTCGGATCTTGCTCGATCCCCGTGTCTACGCAACGCTTGGCGAGCCTGAGTGCCGCCGGCGGCGCTTTGCAAATCGTTGCTGCCACCTCGCCAAGAGTGGCTCCCAGAGCGGCCGCATTGTCCACTGCGGGCACGATGCGGGCTACCAGGCCGATTCCATGCGCTTCTTGGGCCGACAGGGTGCGGCCAGTGAACATCATGTCTTTGGCGAGGCGCTTGCCGAGGATGCGCGGCAGCCGCTGCGTGGCACCCACCGTGCCCCACAGCGCTTCGGGGGTTTTGAAGCTGGCTTTTTCGGTAGCGATGATGAAGTCGCAGGCAGCGGCGATTTCGCAACCGGAACCCACTGCCGGGCCTTCGACCACGGCAATGCACGGCATCGGCAAGGCTTCGATGGCGGCGTAGGCGGCGAAGGCGTTCATGCGGCGCGCGCGGGTGGCTGCTTCGTCCATACCCTGGCGCTCTTTCAAATCGGCACCGGCGCAGAACACCGGGCCGTTGGCGCGGATATAAACCACGCGCACCGACTCATCGGCACTGAGGGTGTCGAGCGCGGCGCGCAAGGCATCGCACATGGCGTTGTTGAGGGCGTTGCGCGCATCGGGGCGGTTGAGGGTAAGGGTGGCGACGCCATCGTGGCACTCCAGCAGAACTGTGGGTGCGGCAGGCACATTGCCGTCTTGCGCGGATGCACTCATGTCAAATCACTTTCGCGCTGCGCAGCGCAGCAATGTCGGCGGCGCTCTTGCCGAGTATCGTCATCAGAATATCGCCGGTGTGCTCGCCCAGCAGCGGCGGGCGGGTGAGCGCCGGATTGTCCCACCCGTCGAATTTGTAGGGCAGCGGCACACAGTCGAACCGGCCCACCTGCGGGTGCTCGAAGCTCGCACGCATGCCGCGTGCGAGCACGTGCGGGTCAGCGAAGACTTCATCGACATGGTTGACCGGCCCGGCCGGCACCTGGGCGGCGTCACACGCAGCACCGAGCGCATCGCGCGGCCAGGCGGCTATCGCGGCGGTGAGCACCGCCATCACTTCCTCGCGCCGCGCCACCCTGACGGTGTTGTCCTGCAAGGTGGCCTCACTGCCCCAGGCTTCGAGCTTGAGCACTTTCATCAACGGCAGCCAGTGCTGATCGCTGCAGGTAATGTGCAGCCACTTGCCGTCGGCGCATTTGAAGGTGGCCGAGGGCACGCGGCCCGGATGCTCAGTACCCAACCGTGGAGGTACTTCGCCCAAGGCGAAGTACCGGGCGGCCGCCAATGAGAGCAATCCCACCTGCCCATCCAGCATCGAGAAATCAATGAAGCAGCCCTGCCCATTCGCATGCCGCCCATTGAGCGCGGACAAAATGCCAATCGCCACCCACAGCCCGGAGGTCAGATCAGCCACCGGCAAGCCCGGCTTGACCGGCCC
>JANOYK010000584.1:0-2825 GCA_031428855.1 Burkholderiales bacterium
CCCAGGTCACGCCCGCGCAGCAGCCCGGCTATGCAGCGCAGTTGGCGGAGTACGCGGTGGCGATGCGCACGCTCTATCCGGGCAAGCAGATGCGCTGCGGCTTGATTGATCTGGCAAACCTGCGCCTGATTGAGATGCCTGCGCCCGGTTTTGCGTAGGCGCACGGCCGTAACCGATGCAATGCAAAACCTGGTGAAGCTGGGCGCAGCAGCTAAGATACCCGGCCTTCCATTGCAGCCGTTGCCTGGCGTGGCGCTGATTCAATGACCTCGATTGCCGCAAGCTTCGCCGATGCATTCGCGCTTACGCTGTCGCTTGATGCGCAGCTGTACGCCATCATTGCGCTCACGCTCAAGGTCGGCATCACCTCTGCGGTGATTTCGGCGGTGCTCGGTGCGGCCCTGGGTGCCGGCGTCGCTGCCGGCAAGTTCCCGGGCCGCAGCATGCTGATCGTGCTGTTCAACGCGGCGATGGGCCTGCCGCCGGTGGTGGCGGGCTTGCTGGTGTATCTGCTGCTATCGCGCGCCGGGCCGCTCGGCGCGTTCGGGCTGTTGTTTACGCCGTCGGCGATGGTGATTGCCCAGGTGCTGCTGATTACGCCGGTGGTAGCGGCGCTGTCGCGGCAAATCATTGAGGACGCCTGGCGCGAATATGAGGAGCAGCTCACCTCGCTCGGCGTATCACGCGCGCGCGCCGCGCTAACCTTGCTGTGGGATACGCGCTTCTCGCTCGCGACCGTCGGCCTGGCCGGCCTCGGGCGCGCGCTGGCCGAAGTCGGCGCGGTCATGATCGTGGGTGGCAACATCGATGGCGTGACGCGTGTGATGACCACCGCAATTGCGCTGGAGACCTCCAAGGGCGACTTGCCGCTGGCGCTGGCGCTCGGCGTGATTCTGCTTGGCATCGTGTTGCTGCTGAACCTCGCGGCTTATCTGCTGCGTGAGTGGTCGGTGCGGCGCTATGGATGACATGATGGCTGCACCGTTTGTCACGCTCGACCAAGTGTCGTTCGACGGGCGCGGCCACCGCGCGCTCGATCAGGTGTCGCTGCGCCTGAGTGCGCGCAGCACCTTTATCCTCGGCCCGAATGGCGCGGGCAAGAGCGTGTTGCTGCGGGTGATGCACGGGTTGCTCCAGCCATCGGCCGGAGAAGTGCGCTGGGAGCCAATGTCAGCGGCATGGCCTTCAGGATTGGCTGCTGGAACGCCTGTTGGAGTAGGGGACACGGAAAAAATCGCGACAAAAACGCTGAGCGGCGCACGCAAGCCGCGTTTGGCGATGGTGTTCCAGCGCCCGGTGATGCTGCGCCGGAGCGTGCTCGACAATGTCATGTATGGCATGGCGGCGCAGGGGGCCGCCGTCGGCATGGCGGCCGATATTGCGCAGCGCGCACCTGCGGCAGCCAATATCGCGCAGCGCGCCCAGGATGTGCTGGCGCGCGTTGGCCTCGCGCATCTGGCGCAGCGCCCGGCGCGCGTGCTCTCGGGTGGTGAGCAGCAGCGTGTGGCGCTGGCGCGCGCATGGGCGCTCAAGCCCGATGTGCTGCTGCTCGACGAGCCTACCGCCAGCCTCGACCCGCACGCCGTGCGCGCAGTCGAGGCGATCATCCGCGAGATCGCCGCCGCCGGCACCGCCATCATCATGACCACGCATCATCGCGGTGTCGCCAAGCGGCTGGCGGATGACATCGTGTTTTTGCACCACGGCCGGGTGGCCGAGCACACGGCGGCACGGCAGTTTTTTGACGAGCCGGTGTCGCAATCTGGAAGAGATTATCTAAAAGGAGATTTGGAATGAAAATCTCAATCAAGCGGCGTTGGTTCGCCGCGCTTCACGTTTTTGGAATGACTGCAGCGCTCGCGGTGGCATCCGCGCCGGCGCAGGAAAAATTCATCACCGTCGCTTCCACCACCTCGACTGAACAATCGGGCCTGTTCACGCATCTCCTGCCGGCCTTCGAGAAAAAAACCGGCATCAAGGTGCGCGTGGTCGCATCGGGTACCGGCCAGGCGCTCGATCAGGGACGGCGCGGCGATGCAGACGTGGTGTTCGTACACGACAAGCCGGCCGAGGAGAAATTTGTCGCGGAGGGTTTTGGCGTCGAGCGCCGCGAGGTGATGTACAACGACTTCATCGTCGCCGGTCCCAAAACCGATCCCGCCAGGGCGAAGGGCAACGACATACTCGAAGGCCTGAAGAAAATCGAAGCCGCGAAATCACCGCTTGTCTCGCGTGGCGATAAGAGCGGCACCCACGCAGCCGAGTTGCGTCACTGGAAGATGGCGGGCGTCGATCCAGGCAAGGGCAATGCTGCCGGCGCGTGGTACCGCGAATGCGGCTGCGGCATGGGAGCGGCGCTCAACACGGCGGCGTCGATGAATGCCTATGTCCTGACCGACCGCGGCACCTGGCTGTCATTCAAAAACCGCCAGGACCTCGGCATCGTGATCGAAGGCGACACCCGGCTGTTCAATCAATACGGCGTGATGCTGGTCAATCCGGCGCGGCACCCGCATGTGAAAAAAGAATCGGGCCAGGCCTTGATTGATTGGCTGGTGTCAGCCGAAGGACAGCGGGCGATTGCCGGCTACAAGATTGGCGGTGAGCAGTTGTTCTTTCCCAACGCGAAACCGTAGCCGGCCTTTTTTACTTCTTCCTACTTCTTCGCCGCTTCGGCCTTCGCCACTTCGTCGGCCAGTTCCTTGCCGCTCTTGTAGTGCGCCACTCTGCTTAATGTGGTGCGCCAGGTGCGCTGGAAGAACGCGTTCGAGCCGCTGACTTCTTCCTTCCAGTATTTATCGGCCAGTGCCTGGTTCTTGGGCACA
>JANOYK010000585.1:0-5960 GCA_031428855.1 Burkholderiales bacterium
CGCAAAACACCACGCCGGAGCAGATGAAAATGTTCCTCACGCGCATGGGCTTTGGCGCGAAAGCGGTAGTGACTGGCGACCCGACCCAGATTGATTTGCCGCGCGGTGCCAAGAGCGGTCTCAACGAAGCCGCCGCGATTCTCAAGGATGTGCGCGGCATTGCGTTTACCCGCTTCGTGTCAGACGACGTAGTGCGCCATCCGCTGGTGGGGCGCATCGTCGAGGCGTATGAAGCGCACACGGCGCGTGAAGCAGAATCCGGCTCTGCCGATGTGGTCGATGTGATGCTGCGCCAGCCTGGACGCGCGTTTGGCCGCCGCCCGGCGTAGATGCTCTCCAGGGTGACCCCGGCGGCATGACCATCGAAGTGCAAATCGCCAGCCGGATAGCGGGCATCCCTTCTGCCACCCTGCTGCGTAAATGGGCACGCGCGGCGCTGGCGGTGCCGTCTGCGCCTTTGGCACTGCCGGTACTTTCGGCACCTTCGGCTCCGGGCGGACGGCGGCGCAGTGCCGCTGACGGCAGCGGCGCGCGGGTTACCTTGCGCATCGTCAACCGCGCCGAAGCGCAGCGCCTCAATCGCGATTTTCGCGCCAAGGACTACGCCACCAACGTGCTCACCTTTGCTTACGGCACAGCGCCGCTTGAAGCCGACATCGTGTTGTGCGCGCAAGTGGTCGCGCGCGAAGCGCGTGAGCAGCGCAAGAACCACGCCGCCCACTACGCGCACTTGAGCGTGCATGGCGTGCTGCATGCTCTGGGCTTCGATCACGAAAATCCGCGCGATGCGCAGCGCATGGAGGCGCGCGAAATCGCAATCTTGGGTACACTGGGATTCGCAAATCCGTACCAAGAATCCGTACCAACATCGAATCATGGATGACCCCTCACCTGCGGTGCCACCGGCCCCGCAAAAACCCGGTCTGCTGGAGCGCCTGTCGGCGCTTCTGATGCGCGAACCCGAAGACCGCGGGCAACTGATTGAACTGTTGCACTCGGCGCGAGAGCGTGATTTGCTCGATGCTGAAGCGCTGGCGATGATCGAAGGCGTGCTGCAAACCTCCGAGATCGCAGCGCGCGACATCATGGTGCCGCGCGCGCAGATGGATCTGATCGACATCAGCGATCCAGTCGGAAAATTTTTGCCGTTCGTGATCCAGACCGCGCACTCGCGCTTTCCGGTGATCGACCAGAGCCGCGACGAGATCATCGGCATCCTGCTGGCCAAAGACCTGCTGCGCATTTACGCCGGTGAAGAAGTGCGGGTGCGCGAGATGCTGCGCCCGGCGGTGTTCATCCCCGAATCAAAACGCCTCAACGATCTGCTGCGCCAGTTCCGCGCCAACCGCAATCACATCGCCATTGTGGTTGATGAATACGGCGGCGTCTCCGGGCTGGTGACGATTGAGGATGTGCTGGAGCAAATCGTTGGCGAGATTGACGACGAGTTCGATTTCGATGAGGCTGAAGACAACATCTTCACCGACAAGGATGGCCGCCACCGGGTGCGCGCGCTGACCGAAGTGGGCGATTTCAACCAGCATTTTTCGGCCGCCCTGCCCGAGGATGGCGCTGACACCATCGGTGGTCTGGTGGTCAACCAGCTCGGGCGCGTGCCCAAACGCGGCGAAGTGGTCGCCATCGCCGGTTTCAAGTTTCAGGTGCTGCGTGCCGACAGCCGCCAGGTGCATATCCTGCGTGTGGAGCGGGTCGAACCTGCCGCTGCGCCGGTGGCTGAGGCGGCTTGAGCATTCTGCGTCCCGCGCGCCGGCCTTTGTTGCACATGACTGCTGCGCGCCCGGCACTGCTGCGCCTGACCGCCGCGCTCGTTGCTGGCACCGGCATGATTCTCACGTTCGCGCCGTTTGGCGCGTGGTGGCTGCAGCCGCTGTTGCTCGCCGTGCTGTTTTCACTGTGGCGCACTGCCACGCCGGGCCGCGCTGCCGCCACCGGTTTTGTGTTCGGCATGGGCTGGTTTTGCGGCGGTGTGTCCTGGGTCTACATCAGCATGCACGATGTCGGCGGCATGCCGGTGCTGATCGCGGCCGCAGCAACGCTGTTGTTTGCGATGGTGCTGTCGGGCTACACCGCGCTGGCTGGCTGGCTGCAGGCGCGCCTCTCACACGCGGCGTCTGCTCCCTGGCTGCACACACTGCTGGTGCTGCCCGCTGCGCTCACGCTGTGTGAGTGGCTGCGCGGCTGGGTCTTCACCGGCTTTCCGTGGATTGCACCGGGCTACGCCCACACCGACGGGCCGCTGGCGGGCTTTGCGCCGCTCGCTGGCGTGCATGGCCTGACCTTTGTTGCAGTGCTCGCGGCCAGCTTGCTGGCCCATGCAGTGAGTCATGCAATAGACCGGAAACCGTTGGTGGGAGCGACTCTTAGGCCACTGGCCGGGTTGGCTGCACTGCTTGCCTGCGGCGTTGGATTGACCCCGGTGGAATGGACCCAAACAGCCGGCAAGCCGCTTGACGTGATCCTGCTTCAGGGCAACATTCCGCAAGAAATGAAATTTGCCGCGGGCCGCTTCGAGTCCACCCTCGACACCTATGTGGGTCTGGCTGAGCCACAGCAGGCCAGCCTGATCGTGCTGCCAGAAACCGCATTGCCGCGCATGCTGCACACGATTCCGCGCGCGGCGCTGGAGCGGCTCGACACACTGGCCAGCCAACGCGGCGCAACGCTTATCACCGGCGTGCCGCGCGCAGAGTCCTCCACACGCTATTTCAACAGCGCGATCACGCTCGGGCGCGAGACCGGGCAGCGCTACGACAAATCCCACCTGGTGCCGTTCGGTGAATTCATTCCCTATGGATTTCGCTGGTTCGTTGACCTGATGAACATGCCCTTGGGCGATTTCACCTCGGGCGGTGTGCGTCAAACGCCGCTGCGCATTGGCGATCAGCGCATCGCCATCAACATTTGCTACGAAGATTTGTTTGGAGAGGAAATCATCCGCCAGCTGCCCGAAGCCACGCTGTTGCTCAACTTGTCCAACGTCGGCTGGTTTGGTGACTCGCTCGCGCCGCATCAGCATTTGCAGGCCAGCCGCATGCGCGCGCTCGAAACCGGGCGGCCGATGCTGCGCGCCACCAACACCGGGGCCACTGCCGTGATTGACGCGCGCGGGCAGGTCACGCACGCGCTGCCGTTTTTTGCTGAGGGCGCATTGGCGGCGACAGTGCAGGGCCGCAGCGGGGCCACGCCTTACATGCTGACCGGCAACTGGCTGGTTATCGCGCTGTGCGTGCTGGTGCTGGCCGGCGCTGCGTGGAACCCGCAGCGGCGCGCGGCTTGACGCTAGACCCCACAGCGGCCCGCACGGCGGCAAGCTCGCGCGCGAGTGTGAACGCGGCGATCAGGCTGCCCGGATCGGCACTGCGCGCCTTGGCCGCCGTGAGCGCCAAATCAAGCGCGGTGCCGTGATCGACCGAGGTGCGGATGACCGGCAGCCCAAGCGTGACGTTGACGCCCAGGCCAAAGGTGGCGAACTTGAGCACCGGCAAGCCTTGGTCGTGATACATCGCCAGCACCGCATCGGCACCGGCCAACACGCGCGGCGTGAACAGGGTGTCGGCCGGCAGCGGGCCAGTCAGCCGCATGCCGCTGCGCTTGAGATGCTCGATCACCGGGGTAATCACCTCTATTTCTTCACGGCCGAGATAGCCTGATTCGCCTGCATGCGGATTGAGACCGGCCACCAGAATGCGGGGCCGCGCAATGCCGAAGGTGTGTTGCAAATCGTGGGCGAGCACCCGCAAGGTGGCGTCCAGACTGCTGCGCGTGAGCGCGCGGGACACGCCCGACAGCGGCAGATGGGTGGTGGCCAGGGCGACGCGCAGTTCGGTGCCCGGTGCAGCGCGCGGCGCGGTGCCCGGTGCAGCGCGCGGCGCGGTTCGCGGCGCGGCCATGGTGCCGGTCAACAGCATCACGACGTGTTTTGCGCCGGTGCGCTCCATCAAATATTCAGTGTGGCCGGTAAAGGCAATACCGGCATCGTTGATGATGCCCTTATGCACCGGTGCGGTCACCATCGCGGCAAACTCGCCGCTGACGCAGCCAGTAAGCGCAGCATCGAGCGTAGCGAGCACATAGGGCGCATTGCGCGCATCGGGCTGGCCGGCCCGCACCGGCGCGCGCAGCGCGACCTGGCCGATCTCGACCCCGCGCAACACCGCCTGCGCATCCAGCCCGAGGCGGCGCGCGCGCGCTTCGAGCAGCGCGGCATTGCCGATCAACACCAGTTGCGTGCCGCGCCACACGCTGCGCCGCGCCGCCAGCATCAATGCGATGTCAGGGCCAATGCCGGACGGCTCGCCGGTGGTGAGGGCAATCACCGGGCGCGAAGCAGTCACTGTGGTCACGGCGGTCACGGCGGTCACGGCGGTCACCGCCATGGCTTAACGGTCTTCGAGCCGGTATTCGACGAAGGTGCGGTCACGCAGTTGCCGCAGCCACTCCTGATAAGCCTCGTCGGCCTTGCGCTCACGCAGCGCGCCGCGCGCCGCCTGGCGCAGCCGGTCGCGGCTCATGTCGGCCATGCTGCGCTCCATCACTTGAATCAAATGCCAGCCAAACTGGGTTTGCACCGGCGCGCTGATCTCGCCCGGTTTGAGCTCATCCATCGCTTTTTCAAACTCGGGCACGGTGTCGCCCGCGTAGATGACTCCAAGATCACCGCCTTTGTCCTTGCTGCCGTCGTCCGAGTGCTGACGTGCCAGATCGGCAAACTCAGCCGCCTTGTTGATGATGCGCTCGCGCATGTCGGTCAGGCGGCGGCGCGCCTGATCCGCTGTCACCAGCGCGCTGTTCTTGAGGAGAATATGGCGCGCCCGCGTTTGCTGCACTACCGGCACGGCACCGGCCGAGCGCCGCTCAATCACTTTGAGAAGATGGAAACCGTTGGAACTGCGCACGATCTCACTCACCTCGCCGGTCTTCAAGCGTGCAATGGCGTCGGCAAATAGCTGCGGCAAGCGGTCCAGCGCGCGAAACCCGAGCGCGCCGCCAGTCAAGGCCTCGGACGCGTCCGAAAAACTGACCGACACCTGCGCGAATTCCTTGCCCGCCTTCAATTGCGCCAGCGCTTCCTCCGCGCGCTTTCTGCGTGCCTCAATCTGCTCCGGGCTGGCATTTTCGGGCACCCGCACCAGCACGTGCCCGAGATTGATTTCCTCGGCCGTTGATGCGCTGCTCTTGTTCTGGGCCATAAAGTTATCGACCTCACCCTCGCTGATGACCATGCGCGACTCGACCTCGCGCTGACGCAGGCGGTTGACGGTGATGTCGACCCGGATGTCTTCGCGGAAACGGTGAAACGGGACGCCGTCACGCTCGAGCGCGTCACGAAACTGCACCATCGTCAACTGGTTGCCTTCAGCAATGCGCGCCACCGTTGCATCAAGCTGCTGGTCGTCGATACGAAGCCCCTCCTCGCGCGCAAACTGCACCTGGGCGCGGTCGACAATGATGCGCTCCAGCACCTGGGTTTGCAGCACATCGGGGGGCGGCAGCGGCACGTTCTGACGCCGCAGGTCAGCGCTGACAAAGCGCACCCGGTCTTCCAGTTCACGCAGGGTGATGATCTCGTCGTTAACCACCGCGACGATGCGGTCGGCCAGCACCACACGCGGGCGCGGCTGGGTGGCGAGGCCGGGCGCGAGCCGGTCTGCCTGTGCCAGAGCGGCAGACGGCAGCAGCGCCGCAGCGGCCAGCAGGGCAGTAGCGGCGCGAACCAGGGCCAAAACCGCTGCGGCGGCAGCAAAGCTTGCGGGCAACTTCGTTCTTGATGCGTGCATTATTCGTATCGATCCATGGTTCTTGATCCGGGCGACTGATGCTCGTTGAGCTTGCTATAGCCTGGAATATTGCGGCGCAGGAGGTCTATCGGGTTCGACCCCAGCCGCGACAATCCGTTCAATTCAATCTGGAAAAACAGCGCCGTGGTCGACTGCTGCGCC
>JANOYK010000586.1:0-4899 GCA_031428855.1 Burkholderiales bacterium
GGGAGCCGCTGTTGGCTTGGTGTCGTCCTGTGATCCGCCTGCACCAAGGGTTTCAGAGGAGGGGCTGGGAAGATTTTCTGCCGCCTGACCGGGCGGTGCGGCAGCGCCACTGGCGCTTTGCGCCTGCACCGCAGCGGTGGCACACACACAACCATCCTGCCAGCAGCAGCGCCGCCCGGTTCACACCCGCCTGCTTGACACCGGTCCAGTTCACACCTGCTGCGCCAATGCCGCCGCGCGGCCGAGGTAAGTGCGCGGCGTGAGTGCGGCGAGACGGCGCTTGTCTTCGATGGGAATATCGAGCGCGCTGATGAACTCGCGCAGCGACTCTTTCGACATCACGCGCCCGCGCGTGAGCTCCTTCAACTGCTCATACGGGTTAGGCACACCGTGGCGGCGCATCACGGTCTGCACCGCTTCGGCCAGCACTTCCCAGTTCGCTTCGAGGTCTTCGTCAAGGCGCGCTTCGTTGATTTCGAGCTTGCCCATGCCGCGCAAAATCGAATCCCACGCCAGCAGGCTGTGCCCGAGCGCGACACCGGCATTGCGCAGCACGGTCGAGTCGGTCAGGTCGCGCTGCCAGCGTGACACCGGCAGTTTTTCCGACAAATGTTTGAGAATTGCATTGGCCAAACCGAGATTGCCTTCGGCGTTTTCAAAGTCAATCGGGTTCACTTTATGCGGCATGGTGGAGGAACCCACCTCGCCCGCCTTCGGGCGCTGCTTGAAATAGCCGACTGCAATGTAGCCCCAGACATCGCGGCACCAGTCGAGCAAGATCGTGTTGGTGCGCGCCAGCGCGTCAAACAATTCGGCCAGGCTGTCGTGCGGCTCGATCTGGATCGTGTGGGTGTTGAACGTCAGCCCCATGTTCTCGACTACCCCACGCGCGAGCACCTCCCAATCGGTATCCGGATACGCAATCAGGTGCGCGTTGTAATTGCCGGTAGCGCCATTCAACTTGCCCTGCATCTCGACCGCTTCAAATTTCGCAATCGCGCGCTGCAGGCGCATCGCCACGTTGCCGGCCTCCTTGCCGACGGTGGTGGGCGTGGCCGGCTGGCCGTGGGTGCGCGCCAGCATCGGCGTGTCGAAGTAGGTTTGGGCCAGATGGCGCAATTGCGACAGCACCGCCTTGAGTCTTGGCAGCAGCACCTTGTCGCGCGCGGCGTTGAGCATCACGCCGTAGGCCAGGTTGTTGATGTCTTCCGAGGTGCAGGCGAAGTGGATGAACTCGCCGGCCTTGGCGAAATCGGGGTTGCCGGCCAGCTTCTCCTTCATCCAGTATTCGACCGCCTTGACATCGTGGTTGATGCCGGCCTCGATCTCCTTGATGCGCGCCGCATCGGCAGCGCTGAACTGGGCCACCATGTTGTGCAGGTCGGCCAGCACGCTGTCGGAGAACGGCGGCAGCTCGGCAAAACCGGCGCGCCCGAGCGCCTTCAACCAGGCGACTTCGACAAACACGCGATGGTGCAGCAGCGCATATTCGGACAAATAGGGGCGCAGCGCGTCAAGTTTGGCCGCATAACGACCATCGAGGGGGGACAGCGCCATCAGAGCCTGTGTCATCAATCAATCCATTCACTTCAGAGACAAAAATCGATTTTACCCTCGGCAGAAGCGCAAAACCCGGATGTTATAATCGCCCGAAATAACGCTACTCACGGATGTCTGTCCCAATGAAACTGATCGGTGCCAACGCCAGCCCTTACGTGCGCAAGACGCGCATCGTGTTGGCCGAAAAAAAGATCGATTACGAGTACGTCATCGACAATCCGTGGGAAGCCGCCAGCAAAGTGTCCGAGTTCAACCCGCTCGGCAAGATTCCGGTGCTGGTGATGGAAGACGGCGGCGCAGTGTTTGATTCGCGCGTCATCGTCGAGTACATCGATACCGTCAACCCGGTCAACAAATTGATTCCCGCCTCCGGGCGCGCGCGCGTCGAAGTGCGCTGCTGGGAAGCGCTGGCCGACGGCATCTGCGACGCCGCCATTGCGGTGCGGCTCGAATCAAACCGGCCGAAAAATCAGCAAAGCGCAGAGTCCATCAAGCGCAATCTGGGCAAGGTCGATTTGGGTCTCGCAGCCGCCGCGCGCGGCTTGGGCGACAAGACCTGGTGTTCGGGCAGCGCGTTCAGCCTGGCTGATGTGGCCACTGGTGTGGCGCTGGGTTATCTCGACTTCCGCTTCCCGCAGATTGAGTGGAAGAAAACCTACCCCAACCTGGCCAAGCTGGGCGAAAAACTCGGTGCGCGCGCGTCGTTCGCCGATACGCTGCCGAAGTAACCTTGCCTGCTGGCGCAGCGGCGCGCCACGGTTCAAGTTGACGCAGCGATGTGTTGATGCCGCTGTTCACCCTGAGGCGGCGATGATGCCGCCGCAGGTCACGCGGAGGCGGCGATGATGCCGCCGCAGGTCACGCGGAGGCGGCGATGATGCCGCCGCCCAAGCACACCTCGCCGTCATACAACACCGCCGATTGACCCGGCGTGACCGCCCATTGCGGGCCGTCGAACGTCAGGCCGAACCGCTCTTGCGGTGCCGCTGGTTCATCGTCTTCAAACACACCGCCCTCAAACCGGCATGGCGCGTCGCTCTGGCGGTAACGTGTTTTCGCCCCGTACGCACGCAACGAAGCCGGCGGCACGCCCGCCACCCAGCTCGCATTTTGCGCATCCAGGTGCGATGCCTTCAGCCACGGATGATCGTGGCCCTGCACAATCGTGACGCTGTTGGCTGCCACATCCTTGCGCGCCACAAACCAGGGCTCGCCGCTGCCGGTTTTCTTGCCGCCAATGCCAACCCCCTTGCGCTGACCGATGGTGTAGAACATCAGGCCCATGTGCTCCCCCACCACCTTGCCGTGTTGATCGAGCATCGGGCCGGGCTGTTTGGGCAGATAGCGGTTCAAGAATTCGCGGAACGGGCGCTCGCCGATAAAGCAGATGCCGGTCGAATCTTTCTTGGCGTGGTTGCCGAGGCCCGCTTCTGCGGCAATCCGCCGCACCTCGGTTTTCGGCATAGCGGCAAGCGGAAACAGCACGCGCGACAATTGCGCCTGATTGAGCCGGTGCAAAAAATAGCTCTGGTCTTTGGACGCATCAGCCGCGCGCAACAACTCAAAGCGGTCAGCGCGCTCGCGCACACCAGCGTAATGGCCGGTAGCAATTTTTTCCGCGCCCAGTGCGATGGCGTGATCCAGAAAGGCCTTGAACTTGATCTCGGCGTTGCACAGCACATCGGGGTTGGGCGTGCGGCCGGCAGCGTACTCACGCAGAAAATCGGCGAACACACGGTCTTTGTATTCGGCCGCAAAGTTGACCGCTTCAAACTCGACGCCCGCCACATCGGCAGCAGCGGCGGCATCGACCAAATCTTCCCGCGTTGAGCAGTATTCGCCGTCATCGTCGTCTTCCCAGTTCTTCATGAAAAGACCCACCACGCGATGCCCTTGCTGTTTCAACAGCAATGCCGCGACCGACGAATCGACGCCGCCCGACATGCCGACCACCACGGTGCTCATTGCCCCGCCGCCTGGTACAGCCGCGGCGGCGGCCCGTCCGGGTACTGGCCGGCCCGCCACGCCTGCAGCGGCAGCACCACAGCGGGTGTGCCGGGATCAAACAGCCAGGTGTCAACCGTATAGTGGCCGCCTGACGCCGTCTCGATGACACGCGCGCTCCAGTGTTCTGACAAAAACCAGCGAATGCGCCAAGCCGGTTCGCCGACCCGGTGAAAGCGCAACAGCCTCTGCTGGCCAAGCATGCGCAAAAACGCCGTGGTGTTGGCAGCGTGATCGAGACAATCCATTGCGCCGGGCAGATCGGTGTTGTCATGGATATTTTCGCCGCGGTCGCGCCAGATCGGGGTCTGGCGGCCGGCTTCGACATAGAGCAGCGCCACCGCGTGAGCGAGCCGTGTGCGCTCGTCCGCCGCATCGTGCGCGCCGTCAAGCAGGCGCGCCATGCTGCTCATCACGGTCTGATCGAAACGCGCTTGCGCTTCCTGATTGCAACCATAGTTGAAGCAGATGCGCACCTCCACCGTCTGCCCCCCGGCGGATCTCTCAATCTGGCCCGCATTCTGGTCCGCAATCGCCACCCGCCCCAGACCAGTCAACCACAGCCACACTGCCAGCAGCAACAGCGTCTGGTGCGCATGTGCGCCAGACGGCAGTCTACGGAGCGGCCACGAACGGCCAGGGCGGATGCGGTGCATCGGACAATTTTAGCCCCGCCGCGCCACCTCACTGCGCCAGTTTGTCCAATTCTCTACCCGTTGCGCCCGCAGGCAGCAGGTGTTGTGGCAGCCCTTCATGGGTCAGCTTCGGCTCCCTCGCGCCGGTTGCAGCGCTGCCGGAAACGCCCGCAGCTGGCGCACCGGTCTCGTTGACTGCCGCTGCCGCTTTGAACCCGGCAGCCGGCGTGGGTGCAAGCGCATGGTCCCGCCGTTCCAGCTTGGCGGCAGCGTCATCGGGCTTTGCTGACGCCATTTTCTTCTGCAGTTGCGGCGCGATCGTCTCCATCTTGTTCTGCGTCATATAGTCATTCATTTCGCGCCAGCCGGCAAACACCGCTGCGCACGGGGCGCGCTCATTGAGCAGATAGCAGTCTTCGAGCGCGCGGCCGGCATGACGGCAGGCACCACCCACCGCGCGGCCATCGGATTCGGCGACCTTGCTGCCGTCGAGCTCGGCAATCTGGTCGCACGCGGCGAGGCAGCAGCAAAGGCAAAAGAGGGAGAGAGCAGATTTCATCAGCGTCTACGAGGAGCGGCCCATGCGTGACGATACGGCGCGGCAGGCGCCGTTGATGCGCCGAACAAAGCGGTTAATCCCGCGCTGTTTTCCTGCTGTTTTCCTGCTGTTTTGCTGCTGTTTTGCTGCTGTTTCCTTTCC
>JANOYK010000587.1:0-4645 GCA_031428855.1 Burkholderiales bacterium
CGATGGCGACGCGGTCACCGCGCGCCACGCCGAATGCCTTCAGCGCATTCGAGAGGCGGTTGGCGCTGCGTTGCAGCTCGGCATAAGTGAACTTTTGCGTTACGCCAGACGCTGTTTCATGGAACAGCGCGATGCGCGCGGGCTCGCCGGCCCACTTGCCGCACACCTCATGGCCGATATTGAAGAACTCGGGCACATGCCAGCGGAAGTTGCGGTAGAGTGATTCGTATTGATCTTTTGATCGTGCCAGTGGTGCCACAGATGCCTCCCCGGATGTCTTCCCGAATGTCTCACCGAATGTCTCACACTCGACCCAAAATGATACGCCAAAGATTTTTACCGTCCGGACTGCTGCGTGGCTTTGCGCTGCTGTGCGCGGCTGCAATGCTGCCGGGCTGTGTATCGGTGCAGACCGGCAGTGGCGGGCGGGTTACCTACTGGGTGGTGCCCGGCATGGAGAGCGGCGAGCAAACCAACCGCGCCGGCACCACCTATTACAACCAGCGCTGGGGGTCATCGCCTGATACCCACCCGGCGGTGTCGGGCGCATCCCGCGCTGGCGCAAATCAGGTGATCGATTCAGAGGGGAATACAGCGCAGAATGGCTCTGGCAGCGCTTCTCAAGGCAATGCCCCGATGCCGGTGTATCCGCCGTACAGCACCCGCACCTCGCGCGAGGCGCGCGCCGATGGTCAAACCGCAGGAGCCGTAGTGGGTGCGCTGATCGGCGCGCAAGCGGGCAACCGCGCGGCGGGTGTGGTGGCCGGTTCCGCCATCGGCGCGCTCGCAGGCGGCAAGCTGGCCGACCCGTGCCAGCCCGATGCCAACGCCGGTTCGCTCTGGGGCGCGCTCGCGGGCGGCTGGCTCGGCAGCCTGTTCGGCGGCGGCCGCAGCCGCGATTTTTTCATTGCGCTCGGAGCGGCAGGCGGGGCGGTGCGCGGCACGGAAATGTGGGGCGAGGGGCGGCGCTGCAGATAGCACGCCGGTATTGCTGCGCGACGGGGCTTCGCTGTTGGCTCGGTGACGTTGACAAACCACGTTGGCAAAGCGTTGGCAAAACAATGTTGGCAAAACAATGTTGGCAAAACAATTGACGATGCATACGATTATATGCATAATGTGCCATGCAATTGACTTGGCACGAAGCCAAACGTCAGAGCAACCTCAAAAAGCACGGCCTTGATTTTGCGGATGCGGCCAAGGTGTTTGACGGGCCAATGGTGATATTCGAAGATCAGCGTGAGGACTATGGCGAGCAGCGCATGATTGGCATTGGTGCTCTTGCCGCACTCACTGTCGTGGTGGTGCATGTCGAGTCCACTGAATCGATTCACATCATTTCAATGCGCAAGGCGGATCGCGATGAAACCAACCTCTTCTACAAAAACATCAGTCAAATCTGACGATGCGCCGAAGGTAACGCAGGCCGATTTTGACCGTGCGGTTTACCGCGTTGCCGGCAAGAATGTCACCAAGCCGCAGTGGCAGGCGGCAATGCGCGCCCGCCTCGGTAAACAGCGCATCAGCATCATGCTTGATGCGCCCATCATTGAGCATTTCAAGGCGGCTGCCGGCGAGCGCGGCTACCAGACGCTGATTAATGATGCGCTGCGCCGCTTGATTGACGGGGAGCAGACCATCTCTGACATGCGCTATGTGCTGCGGCAGGAGTTGGCGCAGTACAAGATTCGCTGATCGAGACGGTTGCCAAGGGCTTTCTAACCGCTTGGGCCGGTACTTTCCGGTACGGCGGCAGAGTAAAATGCTGCGTTGCAAAACCCACGCATTGCGCCGCATTGTTGATGAAACCCAGCCGTTCCGAATACATCCCTGTCCGTGAGTTGAAGTATCACATCCGCATCTGGGGCGACGCTTCGCACCCCAAGCTATTCATGGTGCATGGCTGGATGGATGTGTCGGCGTCGTTCCAGTTTTTGGTCGATGCATTGCAGCGCGACTGGTGCGTGATCGCGCCTGACTGGCGCGGTTATGGGTTGACCTACAAATCGCACGTCGACAATTACTGGTTCCCCGATTACCTGGCTGATCTGGACGCGATCCTGCGTCATTACTCGCCCGATGCGCCGGTCGATTTGGTGGGGCACAGTCTGGGCGGCAATGTGGTGTGTCTCTATGCGGGGGCGCGGCCGGAGCGGATCCGCCGACTGGTGAATCTTGAAGGCTTCGGCATGCGCCGCACGGATCCGGCGGATGCGCCGGCGCGCTATCGCAAATTCATGGACGAGATTGCCAATCCGCCGGGGTTGAAGCCGTATAAAGATTTTGCGGCGCTGGCGCAGCGCTTACAAAAAACCAATCCGCGCCTGACGCCAGAGCGGGCCGCATTTCTGGCGCAGCACTGGGGCCACGAGGTCAATGGTCAAGTCGAGTTGCTGGCGGATCCGGCACACAAGATTGTCAACGCCACGCTCTACCGGGTTGAAGAAGCCTACGCCTGCTGGGAGGCGATCACCGCGCCGGTGCTGTGTGTGACGGCGAATCAGTCGGAGATGCTGACCAAGTGGATCAACCAAGCGGACTATCGCGAGCGGCTGTCGCATTTCAAGCAGTTGACGGAGGCGGCGATTGATGATGCCGGCCATATGCTGCAACACGATCAGCCGGAAAAACTGGCTGCGTTGATTGAAGATTTTCTCGCGTGATGGATGTTCCACACGCGATAACGATGCAACCAATAGGGCTTGCCATGCCGGCGGTTGCCACAATTGGCCGACACGACATCACGATATGAACGTTGACCTGCATTCGCATTCGATTGCCTCCGACGGTTTGCTGCCGGCGGCGGAAGTGGCCGCCAAGGCGAAGGCAGGCGGGGTGGACGTGTGGGCGCTGACCGATCACGACGAAGTCAAGGCGCTGGGGGAAGCGCGGGTGGCGGCCGAGGCGCTGGGGATGCGCTTTGTCGATGGCGTTGAAATTTCGGTGTCGTGGTATGCCAAAGACAAGCAGGACGAGACCACCATCCATGTGGTCGGGTTGCAGATTGATCCGCTTAACCCGGTGTTGGCGCAGGGACTGAAACGGATTCGCAGCGGGCGCGACACGCGCGCCGAAAAAATGGCGTTTGAACTCGAACTGGCCGGCATTCCCGGCGCGTTGGCCGGTGCCAAAAAATATGCGATCAACCCCGAATTGCTGTCGCGCAGCCACTTCGCACGCTTTCTGGTTGAAGCCGGCAAGGCGCGCAATACCAATCAGGTGTTCTTCAACTATCTGACCGAAGGCAAGCCCGGCTACGTGCCGCATCAGTGGGCCAGCCTGGCCGAAGCGGTGGGCTGGATTCAAGCCGCCGGCGGGGTGGCGGTGGTGGCGCATCCGGGACGCTACAAACTCTCGCAGCCGCAACTCAACGAATTTTTCGCCGAGTTCAAAGACCTGGGGGGCAGCGCGATTGAGGTCATGACCGGCAGCCACAGCGTTGCGCAATACAACCACTTTGCCGATGTTGCGCGCTGCTTTGGCTTCAAGGCCTCGCGCGGCTCCGACTATCACGGCCCGGGCGAGAGCCGGGTCGAGCCGGGTACGCTGCCGCCGTTGCCGGCTGATCTCACGCCGGTGTGGCATGACTGGTTCTGAGCGCGGCGCACCGGAGCGGGTGCAGACACGCGTGCCGGCAGCGGTGCGGACGCGGGTGCGGACAAGCGTGGCAGTGCCGGCACGCCGCGCCGCTCGCGTGTGCGGCATGGGTACCTGACATGGCGCAACTGTTCGAGATTCATCCGACTCACCCGCAGCCACGTCTGATCCGCCAGGCGGCTGACATCATCCGCGCCGGCGGCGTGGTGGTGTATCCGACCGACTCTTGCTACGCGCTTGGCTGCCACATCGGCGACAAGGCCGCGGCCGAGCGCCTGCGCCGCATCCGCGAAGTTGATGACAACCATCACTTCACGCTGGTGTGCCGCGACTTGTCCGAGATCGCCAACTTCGCCAAGGTTGACAACGCGCAATACCGCTTGCTCAAAGCAGCCACACCAGGGGCCTACACCTTCATTCTCGAAGCCAGCCGCGAAGTGCCGCGCCGCCTGGCGCACCCGCGCCGCCGCACTATCGGCCTGCGCGTGCCTGCCCATGTGATTGCGCAGGCGTTGCTGGCGGAACTGGGCGAACCCCTGCTC
The DNA here is from genome assembly GCA_031428855.1 of Burkholderiales bacterium. GTDB lineage: Bacteria > Pseudomonadota > Gammaproteobacteria > Burkholderiales > JAEUOS01 > CANJDH01. The sequence continues at coordinate 4,140 of JANOYK010000587.1, forward strand.
TCAACCACGCTGCTGCTGCCGGGTGTGGATGAACCCTTGAATGACGCAGAAGACATTCGCGCGCGGCTGGAGCGGGTGGTCGAACTGGTGATCGATGGCGGCTCCTGCGGGTTGAAACCGACCAGCGTGATTGACATGACGCAGGGTGAGCCGGTGCTGGTGCGGGCCGGGGCCGGGTCGCCCGAAGCGCTGGGTTTGAGTGCTGATGTCTGACAGCGTATCTTTCCGCATAACGCCGTTTGGTAAAATCACCGAGTGAACGATTCCGTTATTCAAGCCATCGCGGTCTACGCAATTCCCGTGTTGTTTGCCATCACGCTGCACGAAGTAGCGCACGGCTGGGCCGCCCGTTATTTCGGTGACCGCACCGCCGAACTGGCCGGCCGCCTAAGCGTCAACCCGCTCAAACACATTGACCCGCTCGGCACCATCGCGATGCCGCTGGCGCTCTACTTCATGACCAGCGGTGCGTTTGTGTTCGGCTTTGCCAAACCGGTGCCGGTCAA
>JANOYK010000588.1:0-2000 GCA_031428855.1 Burkholderiales bacterium
CCGCAGGCACACCGCGACTGGGGCGCGCAGGTGTTCCGCAAAATGATGAACTGGGAATACGACGGTTTTTTCCGCATCGGCATGCACCACCGCAACGAGCGCGACGCCATCATCCAGCACGGCACCATGACGCTGATCCGCGCCAGCGCGCTACGCACGCACGGCGGCTGGTCCGAATGGTGCATGTGCGAAGACACCGAGCTGGGCTTGCGCCTGATGCAGCAAAACCTGCGCACCGTCTATGTCGATCAGGTGATGGGCGAAGGCCTGACGCCGGACAGCTTCGCCGCGTTTAAAAAACAGCGCCAGCGCTGGGCCCAGGGCGGCATGCAGATTGCGCGTGCGCATTGGCGGGCGCTGTGGGGGCGCAGCACCCTCACTCTCGGCCAGCGCTATCACTTCCTGGCTGGCTGGCTGCCCTGGATCGGCGACACGCTGCATCTGGTGTTCGTAGTCGCCGCACTGGGCTGGACCGTCGGCGTGCTCGCGCTGCCGCAGTGGTTCTCGCTGCCGGTGGCGCTCTTGATGCTGCCGCTCGGCGTGTTTTGCGCCGCCAAGCTGGTGATCGGGCCGCTGCTCTATTGGCGGCGCGTGCCGTGCTCTATCGGCGGCATCGCGGGGGCAGCCATCGCCGGCATGGCGCTCTCGCACGCGATTGCGCGCGGCGTGCTGGCCGGGCTGGTTCGCGGTGCCGGAGTGTTTCAAATCACCGAAAAAGGAGGGGCGGCGGCGCAACAATTGCCCCGCAGTGACGCCGGGCTGGCCCGCATCATCGCTCCCGTGCGCGAAGAATTGTTGTTGCTCACCGCGCTGGCCGCAGCGATTGCCGCTATCGGCATCACCCGCAACAGCGGGCATGTCGAGTCGGCTCTGTGGATGCTGATGCTCGGCTTGCAGTCGCTGCCTTATGTGGCGGCGTTGATGTGCGCGGTTGCATCCGCGCTGCCAGCGCAGCGCGCTGTTCCTGCCGCTGCGCCTGCCGCTGTTCCTGCCGCTGTTCCCGCTGTTGCTACCGCCGCTGCTCTTGCTACCGCTGTTGCTGCGGCTCCCGCCGCTTCCCGCGCCGCCGCGCCTACACCTTCTGCGCCCCTGGCCGGCCAGCCTCAACCACAAAGCTCGCTGCGGTTGTGATGGTGCTCTCGGGCTGACGCACCGTATCGATCACCCTGAGGTGCGCCGTGGTCTGCCGCCCTTTGACCTGCAACACCATATAGCCACGCTGATCACTCTTGCCATAGCGCACATGGGCGTTGTCGCGCATCGCGCGTTCGGTGCGCGCTTGCGGCCAGCTCGGGCTGGTGATCGAGGTGCCGACAATTTCAGTCGCCACCGCCGGCGACTTCTCATCATCAAAATCACGCTTGAGATCGTTCACGTAACAGGCATGCACATCACCGCCCAGGGTGATGACGTTCTTCTTCGCGGCCCACACATCGAGCGCACGCTGGCGCGCTGCCGGGTAGCCGTCCCAACTGTCATTCCACAGCCCATCAGCCACGGCTGGCTCGGGCGCACGCGCCGCAGACATGCGCATTTGCGCCATCAGCGACTGCTGTCCGATCAAATCGAAATCCGCCGTGCTGCTGCGGATGCCCTGATTGAGCCACTGCTCCTGCGTCTGACCGAGCAGACTCCATTTCGGGTCAAGGCGCTCCGGGCAGGTTTGATCGCGGATCGTGCGCGAGCCGCCCTGATCCGGCGGCGTACACACCTGATGGTCACGGTATTGGCGCGCATCGAGCACATGCAGATTGACGCCGCGGCCCCAGTGATAGCGCCGGTACAGTTGCGCATCGGCCCCCTGCGGGCGCTGCGCCCAGCGCAGCGGCATGTGCTCCCAGTAGGCGCGGTAAGCAGCAGCACGGCGCGCCAGAAAAATCTCACCACGCCCGGATGCCGCACGGTCATTGGCGTAATCGTTCTCCACCTCGTGGTCATCCCAGGTCACGATCCACGGAAACGCCGCATGCGCCGTCTGCAAATCCGCATCGCCCTTGTAA
>JANOYK010000589.1:0-2359 GCA_031428855.1 Burkholderiales bacterium
GGTCCAGCGCTCGACCGGCAGCTTTTGTTTGAAGCGCACATCGGAAATACACCAGCGGTCGATGCCTAGCGCCTGGTGCAGGCCGATCTTGAGTTGATCGCGCACGAAGCTGTTGACGCCGGAGCAGTCGCACACCCAGCCGGCTTCGAGCGTGTACGGACCTTGCGGGGTGTCAACCTCGATGATGGCGTGATCGCCCGGTTGCGTGTAACCCGTCACCTTGGTCTGCCAGCGCAAATCGGTGCGGCCCAACTCGACGATACGGTCCACCATGAACCACTCAAGGTAGAACTGTTGCAGATTGATGAAGGGCGGCTGTTTGGAATCGCTCGCGGCGGCGGCGTCGAACTCGTAGACCACATCGCGCCCGGCCAGTGTTTTGCCGACCGACCAGACTGCGCCCTTGGCACGAATCCGCTGGTAGATGCCGAGGCGATCCATGATCTCCAGCGTTTTTTGCGCGTAGACAATGCCGCGCGACGATGCGCCGCGCACGCCGATGGTGTTGTCGTCGTCGAGCACCACGGCAGGCACGCCGCGCTGCGCCAGGTCGCACGCGAGCGCGAGGCCCGCGAGGCCTGCGCCGATGATGACCAGCGGGTAGCGCAGGGGAGAACCGGCCGCGGGAACGCTGCCTTGCGCCGGCCTGCCGCCGACCCGATTGCCCGCCTCCAACTCAGGCGGGGTCACAAACGCAAACGCAGGCAGTTGGTAACCGCCGGTTTGCACGGGCGTCTGGCTCATGCCGTCAAATCAGCATGTCGTAGGAGCTAATGCCGGCCCGCCGCACCATCGCATCAAACACCTTGGGCTGCACCCGCCCTTCGGGGTCTACCGAGCGGTGCTTTTTCAACAGGCTCGATGCAATCACCTCGGGCGATAGCGCCCGGTTCGGGCCGGGAATCGCTGCTGCGGCCATCTGGATTTCACAGGCGCGGTTCAGGGTCCACATGGTGAAAAACGCATCGGGCAGGTTGTCTTCACACGCCAGCAGGCCGTGATTGCGCAGGATCATGCAGTGCTTCGCGCCCAGGCTCGCGACCAGCCGGTCTTGCTCATCAGTGCGGGTGGTGACGCCTTCGTAGTCGTGATAAGCCACATCACCGGCCAGCATGGCGCTGTAAAAATTGTCACTGCCCAGGCCCGCCTCTTTGCACGCCACCGCCATGCCAGCGGTGGAGTGAATGTGCATGATGCAGTGGGCATCGTCACGCGCAGCGTGGATCGCGCTGTGGATCACGAAGCCGGCCCGGTTGACGGTGTAGGGCGTGGCGTGCAGCGGCGCGCCGTCCAGCCCCACCTTGATGAGGTTACTGGCCGTGACCTCGGAGTAGTGCAGGCCAAACGGGTTGATGAGGTAGTGGCGCGCGCCGCTGTTCACGCCGCTGTTCACGCCGCTGTTCGCGCTGTTGTCTGCGCCACTGTCCGCGCCGCTCTCTACCGGCACCCGCACCGTGATGTGATTGAAGATCAGTTCGGTCCAGCCCAGAAAACTGAACACGCGATAACACGCGGCCAGTTCGAGCCGCGCCTTCCATTCGTCTTCGCTCATGCCGGCCGGACGGGCCTTGATGGTGCTGGTGGACAGATCCATGTGCGTCTCCTTTGCGGGTTCTGTGCGGTGGCAACTGCGGTGGCGGCTGCGGTGGCAACTACTGCGATGGCATCTGCTGCTGCGGCAACTGCTTTGGCAAATTACGCGCCAACTCAGCAATCATGCCATGCAGCGTATCAGCCAGCGGCGTGGCGATGCCGGCCTTGCGCGCCAGTTCCAAAAACGCGGCGTTGATGGCGTCAATCTCCATCGGCCGGCCCAAATCGAGATCCTGGTGCATCGAAATCTTGACCGGGCCAATCGACTTGGCAATCTCGAGCCGCCGGTCAATCGTCACCAACTGAAGGATGCCGTAAGCGTTGGCCACCACGGTCATCTCGTTCATCACCGAGCGCACAAAGGCCATCAGCGCCGGGTTGGCGCAAATCGCATCCATGCGCGCGTGCGTCAGCGCGGCAAGCGGGTTAAACGGGGTGTTGCCGATCAGCTTCATCCATATGTCATCGCGGATGCGCTCGCTCACCTTGGTCTCCAGCCCGGCCTTGAGCAAGGCCTCGGCCAGCGCATTCAGCCGGCGCGACAAACTGCCATCGGGCTCGCCAACGACGAACATTTTTTGCCCATTCCAGCTGATCTCGCCCGGCGCAGTGACTTCACCTGACGCATGCACCACGCAGCCGATGATGCGGTGCGGATCAAGCGCGCGCAGCATCGCGCCATCGGCGTCAAGCGTGCGCACCGGCTCGCCGTCAAAGCGCCCGCCTTCACGGAAAAAATACCACCACGGCACACCGTTGATGGCCG
>JANOYK010000590.1:0-6783 GCA_031428855.1 Burkholderiales bacterium
AGCGCACGCGCCAGCCACCAATGCGCCGAGCGCACCGAGTAGCGTGCGTAGGGGATGGTGACGGGCGCGGCGATGACGACGCCGTCGTAGTTTTGGCGGGTTGATTTGCTGCGAGCGGCTGCTGGTGCGGGCGGTGGTGAGGCTGGTGATGCGGCTGGTGGTGCGGCTGGTGATGCGGCTGCGGGTGAGGCCGTTAGTGAGGCTGCCGGTGAGGCGGGAGACCCGGCCAGTACTGCTCCCGGTGCAGCCTTCACACGCTTCTTGTTCACGCGCAAATCAAAGCATTGCGGCTGCGCCAGCGGGTTCGTGCCGAAGTCGGCAAGCTTGGCTTTTTGCACTTTGTTGGTCGCAGTCACCGGCAGGGCGTCGATGAACAGCACCCAGCCGGGTGCCTTGAAATAGGCGAGGCGTTCCTGACACCAGGCCTGAATCGATGCGGCGGTGGCAGCATCGCGCGCGGCACCGGCTGCGGGCACGACACAGGCCATCACCTCTTCATCGCGCATGTCGTCCGGCGCAGCGATCACGGCCACCGCTGCAATGGCGGGATGCCCGGCGAGTGCCGCTTCGACTTCGAGTGCGGCGATGTTTTCACCCGAGCGGCGGATGATGTTCTTACGCCGGTCAACAAAATACAGATTGCCGTCGGCGCCACGCCGCATTGCGTCGCCAGTGTGAAACCAGCCGCCGCGCCAGGCGTGTTCGGTGGCGGCATCCTCTTTGAGATAGCCGCTGAAAAAATGCTTGCGCGGATTTGCGCCCGCCTGGCGCACCAGCAGTTCCCCCGGCGCGCCCTCGGCAACATCGTGACCTGCTTGGTCCACCAGCCGGCACTCCAGGCCCGGCGGCGGCGTGCCGAGGCAGCGCACACCAACATGGCGCGGCTCGCCCTTGGCCGAGATCAGCGCGCCCGCACCGGTCTCGGTCATGGCCCAGCCCTCCACCAGCGGGAAGCCATAACGCGCCTCAAACGCGGCGTGGTCTTTGGGATTGACATTGGCACCGTAACCGAAGCGCACCGCGTGTGTGCGCTCGTATTCCGACGGCGGCAAACCAAGCAGCATCGCCGGCATCACGCCCAGATAGTGAATCACTGTGGCGCGCGTTTCTGCGACGGTGCGCCACCAGGTGGCAGGATGAAAGCGGTCAAGCTGGATCACGCAGCCGCCGCAGAGGATCATCGCCGTCGTCGAGAAGGCGAGCGCGTTCATGTGAAACAGCGGCAAGGGAGTGAGCAGGCGTTCGGTGCCGCCGCGCAGGGTACACAGGCCGCCCTCGTCGAGATAGCGCTGCCCCATCGCGAGCACGTAATCGTTCGAGAGCAGGCAGCCTTTGGGCGTGCCGGTGGTGCCCGAGGTGTAGAGCAGTGCGCATTCGCTGCCGCGTGCTGCGGTATCACATGCGCGCGGCGATGCGCTCGCCACTGGATTCACTGCTGCGCCCTCCGGCTTGCGTGCAGATGCGCCTGCAATCACCGGCGCAGCGGGCGGATCGAACGCCTCCGCCAGCACCAGCGCCCGCCCTGCGAAGCGCGCTGCATGCGCACGCAATGTAACCACCAGCGCAGCCTCACTGTGCCCCAGCACGTAATCGATTTCGCTCTGCCGGTAATCCGGGTTGAGCGGCACGCAGCTCGCGCCCAGCGCGTTGAGGGCAAGGTAATGCAGGATGAACTCGGGCCGGTTTTCCAGCAGCAGCGCAACCCGGTGACCCGGCCCCCAGCCGCGCGCAGCATAGGTCTCAGACAATTGCGTCACTTGCGCCAACGCCGCGCCGTAAGTGATCGCGCCGCCGCCATAAGCTTGGGCGCACCAGAACGCATTTTCGGCGTGGGCAGCAGCGGTAGAGGCGAACGCGCGAAAAACGGTATCAGACATGGCTGCAAAAAGTATAATCGACTCAGTAAGTGCCTTGGCGTTGTTCGCATTCCGTTGTTCGCATTCCGTTGTTCGCATTCCGTTGTTCGCATTCCGCTGTTCGAATTCCGTTGTTCGAATTCCGTTGTTCGAATTCATTGGCGCGGTGTAAACGTTCCGCTCATCCGGCACACCCAAGGCACACCCAGGACGCACCTTAAGGTGCGCCGGCCATAACGATTGGAGACATCTAGACATGAAAATCAATACCGCCTTATTCGCCGCCAGCCTCACTGCCGGACTCACAGCAGCCCTGCTGTCCTTCCCCGCGCGCGCGCTCGACACCATCAGCGCGGTGCATGCGTTCCCGGCGTCGTGGGTTTATTCCAAGAGCTTCCTGTCGTTCGTGAACAAGGTCAACGCGGCTGGCAAAGGCGTGGTCGAGATCAAGGTGCGCGGCGGGCCGGAGGCAGTCGGCATGTTCGAGCAGCCCAATGCGGTGCGCGATGGCGTGGTCGATATGGTCTACACGCCCTGTGCGTTTTACGCCGGCAGCGTGCCCGAGTGCGACGCCGTGAGCGCGAGCAGCATCGACGGCCCCACCGCGCGTAAAAGCGGCGCAACTGCCGCACTCAACGATGCCCACGTGCGGCGCATGAGCGTGGTGTACCTGGGCTGGATCGACAGCGGCATCCACTTTCACATGTGGTTCAAGAACCAGCCCAAGATCGACGCCAATGGCAACCTCGACATCACCGGCGTGAAACTGCGCGGCAATCCGATCTACAACGCCTTCTTCACCAACTATCTCAAGGCGCAGGTCATCAACCTGCCCTCGACCGAGGTCTACACCGCGCTCGAGCGCGGCACGGTGGACGCGACCGGCTGGACCGAGATCGGCCTGATGGATGCGAACTGGGACAAGTTCCTCAAATACCGCCTCGACCCGGCGTTCTTCTCGACCGATCTCGGCGTGATCGTCAACGTGCGCAAGTGGAATTCACTGACAGAAAAGTCGAAAGAGATTTTGCAGAAGGTGATGGCCGAGCACGAAGTCTCGTCGATTAAAGACCTCACCGAATTGCGCAAGAAGGAATTTGCCGAACTCGACAAGCGCGGTGTCAAGGGCGTCTCGCTCGGCAAAGCGGCGGCGGCCAAGTTTGCCGAGGAGGCGCGCAACGCCAGCTTCGCGCGCATGCGCGAGCGTCTCGAAAAAATCGGCGCGCGTGATGAAGTGGCCAAGTTCCGTGCGCTCTACGTGCCGGCCAAGTAAGCGCCACACATCGACAGCCAGTGGCAAGCGTTTAGTTTCCCTTGCAGAAAAAGCGCGCGGCCAAGCACCGCGCGCTTTTTCATTTCCATAGCACGCCTGCGCCGCTCGCCCGCCGTCCTCTCTGCCGCCTCATCTTTACCGCCACCACCACCTCCCGCTGCCATGTCACTTTTCTCCCGCGCCTATGACCGCCTGATGTATGGCATGGCCTGGTGCGCCGGTTTTTTGATGGCGGCCATGATGATTAGCATTTGCGTTGATGTGCTGCTGCGCAATCTCGGGCATCAAAGCTCGGCGCATTTATTCACCTTCACTGAATACGCGCTGCTGATCATGCCGTGCCTGGGCGCGCCCTGGCTGGTGCGCGAGCGCGGCCATGTGTATGTGGAGATTGTGCTGATGCATTTGAGCGCCGCCAACCGCCGCCGCATGGGCTATGTGATCGGCGGGTTCTGTATTGTGGTGTGCGCGGTGCTGGCGTGGTACGGGTTCGATGTGACCTGGACCAACTACGTGCGCCGTGATGTCGATGTGCGCTCGATGGACATGCCGCGCTGGATCATCGTGATCTTCATTCCGCTCTCGTTCGCGATGATGGCGTTTGAATTCGCGCGCCACCTGCTGCGCGGCGAAAGCGTGCTGGGCGACATGGCCTCCACCGTGGTGTTGAAGGACGCGCCATGAGCCTCGAATGGTATTGGGCCGCCACGGTGTTGTTCGGCCTGTCCATCGTCTTCATGATGATGGGCATCCCGGTGGCCATCGCGTTTTGCGCTGGCAACATTGTTGCCGCTGTGCTGTTCATGGGTGGGGCCGGCGGCATCATCCAGACCGTCAACAATGGCTTTGGCTCGATGACCACCTTTGCGCTGGTGCCGATCCCGATGTTTTTATTGATGGGCGAGTTGTTCTATCACACCGGTTTGGCGACGCGCTGTTTCAATGCCGCCGACAAACTGCTCGGCAATATCCCCGGCCGGCTCTCGTATGTGACCCTGATTGGCGGCACCGCGTTCGCCGGGCCGGCCGGTTCGAGCATGGGCGCGTGCGCGCTGTTGGGCTCCTTGATGGTGCCCGAGATGGCCAAGCGCGGCTACAACAAATATTTGTCGATCGGCCCGATCATGGGTGTCGGCGGTCTCGCCGTCATCATCCCGCCGTCCGCCCTCACGGTGCTGCTCGCTACGCTCGGGCAGACTGATGTCGGCGACCTGTTGATGGCCGGCATCATCCCCGGTTTCATTCTCGCCGTGATGTACGGCTTTTTGATCTGGGGCTGGACCAAATGGGACCCGACTGCCGCGCCGCAGTACGACGCACCACCAGTGCCGCGCGCGGAAAAAATCCGCCTCATCTTTGTAGACGTGATCCCGATGGTCGCCGTGATCGCGTTCTCGGTGCTCATCATGCTCACCGGCTGGGCCACGCCGACCGAAGCGGCAGCGCTGGGCGCGTTGTCCGTCGTGGTGCTCGCCGCCTGCTACGGCGGCATGACCTGGAGCGCCTGGGTCAAATCACTCGAAGGCGCGCTGCGCATCACGGTGATGTCGTTCCTCATCATCTTCGGCTCGGCCACGTTTGCCAACATGCTCGCCTTCACCGGCGCATCAAGCGGGCTGATGAACTGGGCGCTGTCGTTCAACGTCGCCCCGATCGGCATGGTGCTCATCATGATCGGCGTGATCCTGTTCCTCGGCTGCTTCATGGACCAGTTGTCGATGATGCTGCTGACCGCGCCGATTTTTTTTCCCCTCGCCAAAACCCTCGGGTTCGACCTCACCTGGTTCGGCCTCATCATGCTGCTCGCGCTCGAAGTCGGCTACACCACACCACCGTTCGGCCTGCTACTGTTCGTGATGAAAGGCGTCGCCCCGCCCGACACCACGATGAAAGACATCTACCTCGCCGCCATGCCCTTCATCGCCTGCGTGCTCATCTTGATCGGCGTGATCCTGGTGTTTCCGCCGATTGCGACCTGGTTGCCGCAGGTGTCGCACTGACGCGGACAGCATGACCAGCCTGTGAACCGCTTGCACCAACAGTCTTGGCGGCGCGATCTCGTAGAGTGGCTTGCACCAAGGGTTTTGCGGCCAGCATCCAGCGGCATCCATCGGGAAGATGCTTCATTTTGTTTTACAATTTGTTTATCAATTGTAAAAAACGACATGATGCCCGCCACCCCAATTGCCATGCGTGAAGCCCACCACCGGCTCACCCACTATGTCACCCTTGCCGCAGCCGGCGGCGAGTTTGTCATCATGCGCCACGGCAAGCCGCTGGCCCGGCTCAGTCCGGCGCAAGCGCCTGCGCCAGCACAAGCACGCGCCGCCAGCGCGCGCGCCGCAAAAGTGGAACGCGCCCTCGCCGTGCGCGCCGCCAAACCCTGGCCCGCCGCAAAATTTGACCGCGCCGACGCCTACGGCGAATGAGCGTCTTCAGCCTGGACACCAATGTCCTGATCTACGCGATTGACCCGTCACAAGGCGCAAAGCACGGCACCGCGCAGGCGCTGCTCGAACAAGCGCTCAATCAGGCCTGGCCAGTCGCACTGCAAGTGCTGGGCGAGTTCTACAGCGCCACCACCCGCAAAAAAGTGCTGTCCCGTGCCGACGCGGCACGCACCGTCAAACTGTGGAGCGAGTTGCTGCGTCCGAGCGCAGCGAGCGCCCAGAGCTTCGCCCATGCGCTCAGCTATTCAAGCCGCACTGGTGCGCAATTTTGGGATGCACTGATTCTTGCCACCTGCGCTGAACACGGTGTCAAACGGCTGTATACCGAAGACGCCGGGCCGCAAAAACAGGCGCTCGGCGTGGCGCTGGTCAATCCGTTTGCAAAGGATTAATCGATCGTGGGGAAACTGACAACCAGTGTTGTGCCTTTTTCACAAGCGCGCGCCACGCTCTCCGAACTGGCTAAGCAAGTCACTGCGGGTGCCGAAAAAATCATCACCAAACATGGCGAGCGTTACGTTGCCCTGATTGGCGCGCAACGGCTCGACTACTACCACCAGCTTGAGCACGAGCGCATCCATCTGTTGTTGATCGATGAAGCTTCCAAGGGACTCAGCGATGTGGCCGCAGGCCGCGTCAAACCCGCGCGTGCAGCATTGCTAAAACTGAAACGCCGTGCGGCTGCGCGCAGAACAAGCTGTACCAGCGATTTCCCGCCATCACACACCTGAGAAGTCCCATTCATGCGCTTCTTCAGGCATCGGCCTGAAGAATTCTGGCTGCACGCCATGCGCACCACTGTATAGAGTGGCAGCAGCGCCCCTTACAATGTCGCGAGTTTGTCCCGCCCGATTTGCCCCCGACACGAGCTTGCCGCCAGTGACACAGCCACCGCAATCGCCCCCCACACTCCCCGCAAGCTCGGCCGATCTCAGTGCGGAACTGCTCGCCGCGCTGCGCGAACAAGTGCCGCACGTCTTCACTGAGAGCGGCATCGACTTCGACAAACTCAAGGCCGCGCTCGGCGGCGCGCTGGCAGAAGGCAAAGAGCGCTACGGCCTCACCTGGGCCGGCAAGATGGACGCCTTCCGCAACGTGCAGAGCGTCTCCAACGGCACCCTCGCGCCGATGCCGCACGAGAGCGTCAACTGGGACGCCACCTCCAACCTCATCTTCGAGGTTGTCGCCCTCGATGATGAGGTTG
>JANOYK010000591.1:0-4685 GCA_031428855.1 Burkholderiales bacterium
AGCGCTTGCCGTTCACGATCCGTCTGGTAAGAGAAGAACAGGACGTGCGCAAGGCGGTAAGCGTGCGCCACGCCGCCTACGCGCGCCACCTTCCCGCGCTGGCCGAAAAACTCCTGATGCCCGAAGCGACTGACTTTGAAGATGGCGTGGCCGTGCTGCTGGCCGAATCGAAACTCGATGGCGCGCCGCTTGGCACCATGCGGATTCAGACCAACCGTTACAAGCCCTTGTCGATTGAGCAGTCGGTGGAGCTGCCGGTGTGGCTGCATGACCGGCCGCTGGCCGAAGCGACCCGCCTCGGCATTGAACAGGGACACACCGGCGCGCTGGTCAAGACGGTATTGTTCAAGGCGTTTTATCAGTACTGTCTAAGCACCGGCATCGAGTGGATGGTGATTACCGCCCGCAGGCCGCTTGACCGGATGTATGAAAGATTGATGTTCTCGGACCTGGCTCCCGGTCGCAGTTATATTCCGATGCGCCACGTGGACAATATTCCACACCGTGCGATGTGCCTGGAATTGGCGACGGCGGCAGAACGCTGGGAGGAAGCACGCCACCCCATGTTTGGATTCATGACGCAAACGCACCATCCGGATATTCAGATTGCGGCACCGCGCAACGGAGGGATTCGCGAGACTATGTTCCGTCAACCGCGAACTGTGCGGCCCGGTATCGAGATGCGCCTGCCAGCGTGAGGCTGAACCGGCCGGATCTGCCGATCGTGCAGGCTGGCCGCATTTACTGGCATGATGGCGGGCTATGACGCTGAACCCAACTTCTCCGGACTGTTTTCGCAAGCGCCTTGCCGTCTGGCTGGACCGGCTTTTATTTGCCGTTTCGGCCTATGCGCTGCCGTTGATGATCGGGCTGGTGACGCTGGCTGCATTGCTGTTGTGGGACGGCAAGCTGCAAGTTCCGCCACCTGCATTGCTTGATTTTTCGAGTATTGAGCAGCGGCAAGCGGAGATGACTCCAGCTCAGGCGCGTGATGCGCTCACAGGTGTGGTGCCAGTGCGTGACCGGGAGACACGCATGTCGGAGCGGCCGTTCTGGTTCACTTTTCCGGTGAAAACGGATACTGATGCCGCGCTAGCAATCGAATTACCATCAAGGCATGCATCGAGCGTCGCCTGCTGGGACGCGCAGGACCTGCGTTCGCTGGGGGCGGCGGATCGCACCGCGGCGAGCGGTCAGATGAGCGTGGTCAAGGCCGGCTTTGCACTCGATGCGGGAGGCGCAGGCAGACCAGCGGCGGTTTTATGCCGTGGCGAGTTCGTCGGCCCGGCGCATATTTCAGTGGCGCAGTGGACGCATACTGCACTGGAGATTTCAGAGCACGAGTTTTACCGCAGGTCGGGCTTGCTCGATGGCGGATTGATTGTATTGGCCATTTTCGTTTTGATGACTGCCGTTATCAACCGGGAACTGGTGTATGTCCTGTTCGCCGCATTGCTGGTATTCAACCTGCGCATGGGGGCGATTTCGTCCGGCTGGGATACCCAGTGGCTGGGCCAGGCAGTTCCTCCCGAGTGGCTGTCTTTGAGCCGCCTGTTGACGTTTGCCGGCTTCTACACGGTTACTGGCATGTTGTTCCGCCAGGTGTTTCGCGATGACTTGGCGCGGCTTGGCTACACCGGCGCGATGCGTTGGGTGCATGCTGTGTGTTTGCTGCTGCTGCCGGTGGCGTTATTTGCACCGTATTCCCTCGGCCTGCCGGTGATGTGGGTGGCCGGGGCCGGCAGTATTCTGGTGCTGGGCTTCTTCCTGTTCCGCATCATCGCTCAAACACGGTCAAAGGTCGCGGTTTGGTATGCGGCGTCGCTGGTCGTCACGCTGTTTGCCACTTTTTACGAGGTCATTGCGGCCGCGTTTGGCGTGCGCGAATTGAGCAGTTCGGTCAACAGCGTCACTGCGGCCCTCTCCTCCAGCCTGATGGCCGCCTTCGCCATCGCCGAGCAGATCCGGATTGAACGCCAGCAGCGCATGCAGGCCGAGGCCGAGTTGCGCGTGACTTTCGTTGTGGTGCCGGTGGGGCTGTTTACGCTTGACTCGCGCGGGGTGTTTGTCAGCGCGAATCCGGCGTTGCTGGCGATGCTCGGTGTGAGCGAATCCGGACTGCGGCAGGCGCGCTGGAGCACATTTTTTGAAGAGGGCGCATGGATGCGCCTGCAGAACCTGCTGACGCCGGAGAGTTCGGGCGAAATCGAGATCAATGGCGCGGTGCCGGTGTTGGAGGTGCTGCCTGTTTCTGGAGTGGCTTCTGGCGCGGCCTCCGGAGCGGCTTCAGGCACAGCCTCTGCCGCCGCGTCCGCTGCGGCGCCGGGGTGCAAACGCTTCTTGGTCAAAGCCGCCCTGGCCGGCGACCGGATCGAAGGCTCGCTGCAGGATGTGACCGAAAAAGCCAAGGCGGTTGAACGCCTGTATTTTTTGGCCGAGAACGACTCGCTTACCGGCGTGCTTAACCGGCGCGGTGTCGAGCACCGGCTCGATGAGGCGCTCGCTGCTGCAGGCACCGGTGATGCGCTCTCTGTGGCGTATCTGGATCTGGACCGCTTCAAGCTGGTGAATGATTTGTACGGCCACGCGGCGGGTGACGAGGTGTTGCGCCAGGTGTGTGCGCGCACCAGCGAAATGCTGACGGCGGGCCAGTCGATTGGCCGGATTGGCGGTGATGAATTTGTGATCCTGTTTCGCGGTACCTCGATCCGCTCGGCGGCGTGGACTTGCCGGGGCATTCTGGACCGGCTGGCGGCGACGCCCTATCAGGTGGGCGAGCAGGCGTTTCAGGTGCGCGGCTCAATCGGGATCGTCGAGGTCGAGGCCGGTGCCACGGTAAGCGACGTGATTTCCACCGCCGATCAGGGCTGCCGGGTCGCCAAGCGCGGCGGCCAGGATGGCCTGGTGGTGTACGAGCGCAGCGCCGACATTTTTCACCAGCGCGAAGTCGATTTGCATTTGATTGAACGCCTGTCCGATCCGCGCGGGCCGCAGGGTTTGTTCCTGGTGATGCAGCCCTTGCTGTCGGTGCGCCATCCGCATGAGGCGCTCGACTTTGAGGTGCTGCTGCGGATGCGTGATGCCGATGGCACCCTGATTCCGGCTGACCGTTTGATCCCGCTGGCCGAAGCGAAGGGCCTGATCGGTATCATCGACCGCTGGGTGCTCAACAGTGTGCTCGACTGGCTTAACGAGAACGGTGACCGGCTCACCCATACCCGTTTTGTGTGCATGAATTTGTCGGGCGCGTCGTTAAATGACGAGCATTTTGTCGATGACGCGTTTGCGCTGCTGGGGCGTTTTCCGCGCGCCGCACAGCGCCTGTGCCTGGAGATCACCGAGAGCGTGGCGCTGCACGATCTGGACAATATGCGGCGCTTCATCGACTCTGCGCGCGCGGCTGGCTGCAAGGTGGCGCTCGACGATTTTGGCGCGGGCTATACCTCGTTCTCGTACCTGAAGGAACTGCCGGCCGATGTGCTCAAGATCGACGGCACCTTTATCCGCGCGGTCAATCTGCATCCGTCCAATCTGGCGATTGTCGAGGCGATTGTGAGCCTGGCGCGCAGCCTGGGCATGCGCACCATCGCCGAGTGGGCCGAGGATCGAGACACCGTCGAGACACTGGTCGAGGCCGGGATTGATTACATCCAGGGTTACGTGGTGGCGCGGCCGCAGCAGCCCGAGGCGATACTGGCGGCGACGTCGAGCGCCAGCTTCATCCAGGATGAACGCTTGCGGCAGTATGTGCGCGGGCTGGTCGATGGCACGGAGAACGCTTCGCTGTGGGATCTGGTGCTGCCGAGCAAGCCGGGTGATTTGCACTGAGTCGGCTTCCCGCGCGCACCCCTGGCACGCGATGTGTCGCGCAGTTTCACGGGCATCGGGGCAGATCGGGCCAGCAATGGCTGTAGCAGCCATTGCTGGCGGCACCACCGCCAATAGTGGCTCCTGGAGCGGTTCTGCTGCTGGCGGGTATAACAAACCTGGCGCAGGATGCAGCCGCCGCAGCGACGCTAGCCCTGCCGGTTCAATCGGCCGGTTCAATCGGCCGGTTTGGTGGGCCGGTTCGGTGGCCGACGAAACGATTGACCAATGTTAAGGCGCGGTCACTGGAATTTGCGCGAACATCTTGGTACGGGCGCTAAGCAGGCCGCAATCAAAGGGGCCCGCATCGTCCGGTTCATGGTTTAAGTGTGTATCGGCTCTACCGCAGTTCACCCACGGATCAGCCCGCGCATCGGCATAAAAACTTTTAGTCAGGAGACCAGCATGACAGACCAAATCAAATCACGCCGCAAATTTCTCACGGGCGGCACTGCCGCCGCTGCCACGGCGGGCGTAGCCACCTTAGGCTTCCCCACCATCGCCAAGGCGCAAGGCCCGATCAGCATGAAATGGCAATCGACCTGGCCGGCCAAGGACATCTTCCACGAATACGCCAACGACTTCGCCAAGAAGGTCAATGACATGACCGGCGGCGACCTCAAGATCGAAGTGCTGCCGGCTGGCGCCGTGGTACCCGCCTTCGGCCTGCTCGATGCCGTGTCCAAGGGCACGCTCGACGGCGGCCACGGCGTGCTGGTCTACCACTACGGCAAGCAGAACGCGCTCGCCCTGTGGGGTTCCGGCCCGGCCTATGGCATGGACGCCAACACCCTCCTGGCCTGGCACAAATACGGCGG
>JANOYK010000592.1:0-9904 GCA_031428855.1 Burkholderiales bacterium
ACAAAATCAATCGGCCCGCCGGGCGGGAAACCGACGATCAGGCGCGTGATTTTGGTTTGCGCGAACAGGGGCGCGGCACTCAAGGCCAGCGCGGCAGCGGGCAGTTGCACCAGCGTGCGGCGCAGGGGGTTGATCGGCATGATCGGTTTCCTTTAGATGGACGGAGTGGAGCGGAGGGGCTTACCGGTGAGACTTGCGGCTGCGCGGTGACGCGGTGTCGCACGCTTGAAATCCATTATATAAGCAGGCCAGAATCCGCTTGCACCAACGCTTGCAACCAGTATGTTGTCGCAGATCCGCTCCCACCAAGGGTTTGCGGGCAGGTGCTTGTTTAGGCCTGACAACTGCGGTGCGCCAGAATTCAGAGAGATAATCTGCGCCGTCTTATCTGCACCGTCTTTCGTATTAGCCGCCACCATTCTCCAAGAGACCACCATGTTTCATGCACGGTACCGCCTTGTCCAACGCTGGTCCGGTTTATTCGCAGCCGTTTCGCTCCTCGCGCTGGCTGGCTCCGCGCTGGCGCAGGCCTACCCGGCCGGCCCGATCCGGCTGATCGTGCGGTGGCCTCCCGGCGGCGGGGTTGATACCTCAGCGCGCATCATCAGCCAGCCACTGGCTGAGCGCCTCGGCCAAAACATCGTGGTTGACAACCGTGGCGGCGCGTCCGGCCACATCGGCACCGAGCTTGCGGCACGCGCCAAGCCTGACGGCTACACCCTGGCTCGAAGACGCGCGCCAGGGCATCGTCCATGTGGTCGCGCCCGAGCAAGGCATGCGCCAGCCCGGCATGCTGATCGTGTGTGGCGACAGCCACACGCCAACGCACGGCGCAGTCGGTGCGCTCGCGTTCGGCGTTGGCGCTACCGAAGTCGCCCACGTGCTCGCTACCCAAACGCTGTGGCAGCAAAAACCGAAGTCGATGCGCATCACCATCGACGGCACCCTCGCACCCGGTGTGTATGCCAAGGACGTGATCCTCGCCATCATCGCTCACATCGGCGCAGCTGGTGCGGTCGGCCACGTGATCGAATACGCCGGCAGCGCCGTGCGTGCGATGGGGGATGCGGTGTTGGCGGCGGTGTAGGCCGCAATGGTAGAGTGCGCTTCACTGTTAGCGCCCCCAAGAATGGCTCTGGGAGCGGGTCTCAGCACTCCACAGAACTCAATGAACAGCGCCATGCGCGTTGAAGATGATGCCCTGCTGCGCGGCGCGGGTTGCTACACCGATGACTTGACCTTGCCGGGCCAGGCCTATGCCTGCGTGTTGCGCTCGCCGCATGCGCATGCGCGCATCACCAGCATCGACACTACGACCGCACGCGCCATGCCGGGCGTGCTCGCAGTGCTGACCCATGCCGATCTGGCCGCAGCGAACATTGGCCGCTTGCCCTGCGTGCCGCCACTCAAGAGCCGTGACGGCAGCGACCGGCGCGAGCCGCTGCGCCACGCGATGGCGCGTGACACCGTGCGCCATGTGGGTGACCCGGTCGCGTTTGTGGTGGCTGTGACAGCTGCGCAAGCGCGCGATGCCTGCGAGAACGTGATGGTCGATTACGAAGCGTTGCCTGCGGTCAGCGACGGACGCGCAGCATTGGCAGCAGGCGCGCCGCAACTCGGCGCTGACATCCCCGGCAATTGCGCGTTTGACTGGGAGACCGGCGATGCCGCGCGTACCGAGGCACTGTTTCGCAGCGCGCACCGCGTGGTCAGCCTCACCGCGCACAACCAGCGCCTGATCGGCAACGCGATGGAAACGCGCGCCGTCAATGCCAGGTTCGATGCGGCGAGCGGACGCTTCACCGTATATGCAGCGTCGCAAGGCGTGCATATGCTGCGCAATCTGCTGGCGCAGGCGTTCGCGTTGCCGGTCGAGCGCTTTCATGTCATCACGCGCGATGTCGGCGGCGGCTTCGGGCAAAAGTTTTATTTTTACCCCGAGCAAATCTTGTGTGCGTTTGCGGCGCGCCTGACCGGGCGGCCAGTGAAGTGGAGTGCCGAGCGCGCCGAAACCTTTGTGTCCGACTCGCAAGGGCGCGACCACCACGCCACGCTGGAACTCGCGCTCGATGCCGAGGGGCGCATGCTCGCACTGCGCATGGACGCCGTGGCCAACCTCGGTGCCTATCTGTCAACCTTCGCGCCAGTGATCCCGGCGCCGTTCGCCACTGCGGTCTTGCCCTCGGTGTATCGCATCGAAGCCGTACACGCGCGGGTACGCGGCGCGATCACCAACACGGTGCCGGTCGATGCCTATCGCGGCTCGGGCAAACCGGAGATTCATTTTCTGGTCGAGCGCCTGATCGACCGCGCTGCGCGTGTGATGAACATCGACCGCATCGAATTGCGGCGGCGCAATCTGGTGCCGGCGTCTGCCATGCCCTGGCGCAATGCGCTCGGCGTCACTTACGACTCGGGCGATTTCCCCGCCATGCTGAGCCACGCCATCACAGCATCGGATTGGGCCAATGCATCTGCGCGCAAAGCGGTGGCGCAGCAGGGCGGCCGGCTGCACGGCATTGGCCTCGCCTGCTATGTCGAGTCTACCGGTGGCGCACGCACCGAGCGTGCCGAAATGTGCATCGATGCAGCGGGCCGGGTCAAGGTGATCTGCGGTACCCAGTCATCGGGGCAGGGGCATGTCACCGCGTATCGCGCGCTGGTGGCTTCACGCCTGCATCTCGCCCCCGACAGCATCGAGATCGTGCAGGGCGATTCGGATCAAGCGCCTTCAGGCGGCGGCACCGGCGGTTCGCGTTCGCTGTCGATGCAGGGTACAGCGCTGGTGGCGGTGATGAGCGCGTTGATCGAACGTGGCCGCGCGGCAGCGGCGCTTGCTTTGGGTGAGGGCTTGGGTGAGTGCATCACCGCCGCTGCCGTGCGCTTTGAAGAGGGCGTCTTCACCACCGGCACGCAACGCATGCCCTGGCTCGACGCAGCGCGCCATGCAGGCGGTCTCAACGCCGTCGCGCAGGTTGAAAACCCGTTACCCAATTTCCCCAACGGCTGTCATGTGGCTGAGGTGGAAGTCGATGCAGATACTGGTCAAGTGACCCTGGTGCGCTACACCGTGGCGGATGACTTCGGCAACGTGCTGCACCCGGCAATTGTCGAAGGCCAGGTGCATGGCGGTGTGGCGCAGGGCATCGGCGCGGCACTGCTGGAGGCAGCGGTCTACGACGCCGCGGGCCAATTGCAGAGCGGCTCGTTTATGGATTACGCAATGCCACGTGCGCAGCACATGGCGCCGTTCGCCCTCTCGCTGCATGGGCAACCCTGCATTACCAATCCGCTCGGCGTCAAAGGTGCGGGGGAAGCGGGCTGCGTGGGTGCCGCAGCAGCGGTCATCAACGCCGTGGTCGATGCCTTGTCGGTCTACGGCATCGATCACATCGAGATGCCCGCCACACCGGCGCGCGTGTGGTGCGCGATCCAGGCGGCCAAGTGATTCTGCTGTGCGGTGCCACCGGAAGGGTGGGCAGTGCGCCGCGGTGCGAACTGCTAGCCGCGAACGCGCCGGTGTGATCTTCCGCCTCGATGTCCGCGTGTTACGTGCCCGCGGTCTGGCACACGATGCGGCGGCACTTGTGGCAGCTGGCGGCTAAAGAATTTCGCCAAGCCATCGATCAAAGAATGGCTCTGGGAGCGGTTCTACAGAGTTAGTCTGCTTTAACCCGTTGGTGGGAGCCAGTCTTGGCTATCTCGAAAATGTGAAGCGGCCCATGCACCGGGTGCCAATAGGCCGAAAAGGACCAAGACGAACAACTGCTCAACGAAGGGCGGCAGCATCCACCACGGAAGGCGTGGCGATTCTGGCTTTTGATCAACGCCATTTGTCATGTTGGTGCGTGGCTTTGATTCTTGCGTTGAACGTTGCATTCTTGACGCCGCCCCGCCGCCCCGCCGCCATACGGCGTAAAGCATGTAACCCACGACAAGCACGTTGACAAGAATTCCGGGAATTTCAAATAGCGGGAAGTTTTCAAGAGTGGGCATGGATAAGCTTAAGCAAAAGTGCAGAACCCATTTTAAGTATACTTCCGTATGTTTTCCGTATTCGATCAGGAGTTCGCCCATGACCACGGTTTCAGCCCCTTACGAGCGCATTGATCTGCGCACGTCGTCCGAGATCAAGTCCTTGATCGTGCGTGCGGCGGCGACGGCTGGCATGTCGCTGAGTGCGTTCCTGATTGCTTCTGCGCAAGAGCGCGCCAAGCAAATTTTGGCAGAGAGCGAGACGCTCACGCTTTCGCCGCGCGACTGGAATGCTTTTTTTGCCGCGCTGGACAACCCCGGCAAGCCGCGCCCTAGGCTTAAGGCTGCGGCGGCAGACTATCTGGCCTGGCGCAAAAAGAAAACCGCCAAGTGAGTGCGTTCGATGGT
The DNA here is from genome assembly GCA_031428855.1 of Burkholderiales bacterium. GTDB lineage: Bacteria > Pseudomonadota > Gammaproteobacteria > Burkholderiales > JAEUOS01 > CANJDH01. The sequence goes on from JANOYK010000592.1 coordinate 4,384, forward strand.
CAGATCGAAGCGCTAACCGCAACGCATGACCGCCGCAACTTTGCCTGTGGCGAGCCTGCGCTTGATGAGTATTTGCGGCGCTTCGCGCGTCAGCATGCCGCATCCAATCTGAGCCGCACCTATGTGGCCATAGCGGGCGGCCATATCGCTGGTTATTACAGTCTGGCGATGTCCGCTATCCGCAAAGAGCACTTGCCGACGGCGCATCAAAAGAGATTCCCGAACTATCCGGTGCCAGTAGCGCGCTTGGCGCGGCTTGCCGTCGACCAACATCAGCAAGGCGCGGGCCTGGGGCAGTTGTTACTGATGGATGCGCTTTACCGGTGTCACCTGCTGTCCGGTGAAATTGGCTCTGCTGGCGTGGTGGTTGATGCCAAACATGCGGCTGCACAGCGTTTCTATCAAAAATTCAACTTCGAAGCATTTCCGGAATCACCGCTGACGTTATGGCTGCCGGCCGCTGCAATCGCCGCCCTATTCCAGAAGTGACGCCGTACCCGCGTCTGAAATTCAGATTCGTTTTTGAAGTGACATCAACCCATCGCACCGGAAATTGCCTGTCGTGACCAGCCTGCGCAAGCTCATTGTTGTTGACTCCTTTGCCGCGTCGCGCATCCGGGAAGTGTTGTTGGATGGTCACGTACATGTGTCAGGCCGCAATGGCCGCGGCAAGACCACGCTGATCCGGCTGATTCCCCTGTTTTATGGCGAGCAGCCCTCGCGGATTGTCAAAACCTCGGGCAGCGTGGTGCGGTCGCTCAAGGACTTCATGTTCAGCCGCAGCACCTCTTATGTCGCGTTCGAGTACGAAAACCACAACGGCATCAAACTCGCCATTCTGCATTACAGCGGTGATGTGCCGCAGTACCACCTGGCCGACGGCGCTTACGCCAAGGAGTTGTTTGTCGCCAACGAAACGCTGATTGAGGGCCGGCATCTGAACGCCCATCTGCGCACCCTGGGCCGCAACCCCAGCAGTGCATTGGGCGTGTTGCAGTACCGCGCCATCATCCAGGGCACGGCGGGCCGTCAGGGCCTGTCCGATATCCGCCCGCTGATGCAGCGCTTTGCGCTGGTGCCGGGCAAGTCACGTCTGGCCGGGATCGAACGCATCAGTTCGGGCATGTTTTCCAAAGACATCACGTTCAGCGCCCTCAAGCAGATGGCCGCTTCGGTTGCGTTCGATGAAGAAGACAAACAGGTGGTGCTGGCGCTGTCACGCAAGGAGATCGAAGCCTTTCTGCCGGACTTCAAGGCCTACCAGGCGGTGATGGAGCTCCAGCCCGAGTATTCGGCGGCGAACAAGGCGCATATTGATGCTGGTATTGCGCGCAGCCGTCAGTACCACGCCGCCGCACGGCTCAAACGCCTGGTGTTGGCGCTGGGCGCGCTGCATGCCTCGCTGCGAACCCGTGCTAATGAAGCTGCGCAGGCCTTGAGTGTGTTGCAGCGGCAACAGAAAGAGCAAGCGGCGCACTTTGATCTCCAGACCGAGACGGCCCGGCAACGCATCGATGTTCAAACCGACACCATCACACGCATTGGCGCAGAGGAGCGTGAGTGGACTGCGCAAAACATCGACCAATTGATGGCCCTCGTCGAACGCCTGCCTGCACTGGGCGATGCGGTGCGCCAGTTGGAGCAACGGCAGCAACTGCTGTTGACACAAGCGGTCTCGGTCAATCAAAAATACCAGGCCTTGTTCTCCGAGGAGAAGTCGCGCCGCACCAAACTGCGGCTGGACGAGCAGACCCGCTCCAGCGCAGCGGCCGGTGCCTTGAACGCAGAGCGCGAGAGCGTCCGCAACGAACGTGAAGCCGAACGTGACCGGCTCAGAGGTGCGCAGCAAGAGGAAAATGCCGCCGCCACTGAGGCCTGGCAGGAGGCGGCCGGGCGCGTCGCAGAATGGGATCAGCAACTGGCGGGGCTCACAGCCGATGCCGGCCTAGCCGCAGCATCGGCGCTGGCCGAGGCGGGGGTGCGCGCGGCCACTGTGGCGCTCACCAGCGCAACGCATCAGGTTGCGGCACTGGAACTGGAAGGTGTGCGCATGAGCGGTGCGCTGCAGATGCAGCAACAGGCTGCGGCACAGCTTGCAGCGAAGCTCGGTCAGGCCGATGCGCGAGTGGCGTATCTGCTCAGCCTCGAAAACGCCGGCAGTGCCACGCTGCTTCACTATTTGCGCAAACACCTGCCGGGCTGGCACCAGGACATTGCGAAAGTGATTCGCGAAGACCTGCTGTTGCGCGACGATTTAACCCCGGCGGCAGACGAGGGCGAGAATCTGTACGGCCTTGCCCTCAATTTGAAACGGATTGACGCCGGGCGCGCAGCCAATGAGGCGGCGTTGACCGATGACATCGAGGCCGCACGGCAAGCCCAGGCCGAAGCCGCGAAGGCGCATCACACCGCCAGCCGCGCGATAGCGACTGCACGTACCGGCATCGAGCAGAATCAGCAGCGGCAGGATGAAGCCGCGCAGGAGCGCGCCAGTGCCGAGGATGGCGTGACGCAAGCGCGCAACGCACTCGAAGCCGCGCGCCAGTTGCGCGACAGCGAACTGGCGGAGCGGCGCAGTGTGGCTGCGGCGGCGCGCGCGCAAGCCCATGCTCAGGCGCAAACGCGCAAACAATCCTTGGCCGAACTGGAGCGCACCCAGCGCGCGGCCGGTGAGCGCATGCACTGTGCGTTTGAGGCACGGCTCACCGCGCTGCAAGCCAGGTTGACCAGCGAGAGCACGCGCCTCGCCGAGGCACTGGCAACACTGCAACGCGACGAAGAAGAAACCCGGCGCGGACTCGAAGGTGTGCGCATGAGCGAGTTGGCGCATGCGGGCATCGACACCGGGGCCCTGTCCGTGCTGGAGCAGGAACTGGCACAGGCGCGCAACACCCACGAACGCGCCCGCAACGGCGCCCCCGCAGTGGAGGCCTATCGCCGCTGGCTGGTGCAGGCACCTGACTTGCGAGCGAGCGCGCAGCGCCGAGTAGAGGAGTTAACTGCCGAGGTCGAGCGCATCGCACGGGAGCGCGTGGAAGCGGAGGATCTGATGGCGGCGCGGATTGCCGGTCAAGAGACCAATGCAGCCAAATGCCGCGAAGACGAGCGCGCCGCGAGCGTGCGTCTGGCCGACGCGGAACGGGCGCAGCAAAACCGGCTGGCGGGCATTGAAACCGATGCAGCCGACGAGTCAGATGAGGCCGCCGCGACCTGGGTGCTGGGTGAAATACTGACGGCCTTCGACGAGGCGCGCCTGCAATGGCAACTGCATGAGGAGCAGGTGCGCAAGCGGCTTGGCGTGATCTTCCGCTTGTTCCGCAAGCCGGAATACAGCGCCACAAAAGTGGGCGAATACGCCGCCCACTTCGCTGACGATTTTTTGTCCGATATTCCGGCTACGCTGGCGCTGTTGGTGGACTGGTACGCCACCGCACACGCGCAGCAGCGTGATGTGCTCGCTGGAAAACTCCGTAACGGCTGCGGCATCTTGCTGCGCTTTCAGGACGGCATGCTCAGCTTTCAAAGCGCCATCACCGGCTTGTCGCGCGAGTTGCAGGAGAGCCTGAGCGCCGACATGGTGTTCGAAGCGATTCACAGTCTGCACCTGCGCCTGTCGGCATTGGTGGAGCGGCGGCCGTATTGGGATGCCTTGAAGCGCGTGGCGGTGGAGCATGAGAAATGGCAAGCCGATGGTTACGCCGGCTTACCCGGCAAAGCCTTGCTCGACGAGTTGCAGGACTTTGCCCGCCACCTGCCGGACAGCAGTCTCGCCGAGCGCCCGGAAACGCTGATGGACCTGGAAATCGAAGTCGATGACGGCACTGGGGTCAAACGCGTGCGCAGCGAGGCAGACCTGCGCCAGGTGTCAAGCAATGGCCTGAGCTACCTGATCTTGTGTGTCATCTTCGTCGCCTTCGCCAACCGCGCCAGACGCCAGCACGATCTGTGGCTGACCTGGGCGCTTGATGAAATCGGCACCATCGACGAAGGCAATGCGCGCGCACTGCTCGACATGCTCAACCGTAACCGCATCCGCCTCCTGTCGGCCAGCCCGGATGCGCGCGAATCGCTGCAAGTGCAGTTCCATTACCGCTACGAGATCAAGCCCGAATTTGAGATCCAGCGCTTTGCCAATGAGGACGAGTTGACCAGCGCAGCAGACGTGGAGAGCGCCACATGAGCGACGAGCGCTTTCGCCGCATCGCCACACTCCTCTTGGGAGGCGGCTTTATCAACCGTCAGAACCAGCCGGCCTTGTTTGACTATCTCGACACGCCCGGCAACCTCGAAACCCTGAGCGTCTACCTGGGCCAGCTCGGTCTGGTGCCGGCGCAAACATCGAGTCAACAGACTTGGTATGCGGCTCTGGTCGGCCTCACCGAAGACAACCGCAGCGCGGCGCGCGAGACTGCCGCCACTGCCAAACGCGAGTTGCGCCATTGGGTGGCGTTTCTCAAGCTGACGCTGGTGGCCCTTGACGAGCCGGCTCCCAGCGCCGGTGCCACTTTGCATGCACATCGCCTGCTCACCGCGGTCAATGACAATCTGAATCTGCAGGAGACCCTGCGCACGCTGGCGCAGCGCCTGCGCAGCACGCCGGATGCCTCGATTCAGGCGGCGCTCGACGCGGTATTGCGCTGGGCACTGCACCCGGCGCAAGGGTTGATTGAACTCATCGACGAGCACAAAAGCACTTACCGGCTGACCGGCAAAGTCGATTGGGTGATCGACATGATCCAGGCCTTTGATGAAAGTCTGGAGCGCAGTGCAGGCCCGGCGCGGCGCACCTCAGCACCGCGTAACCCCGCAGCGCGTAACCTGGTGCCGCGCAACCCAGCGCCGCGTTCCACGTAGCGGCACCGGCACCGAGCCAGCCCCATGCGCGAACACGTTCTGCAAGTGATTGCGGCGCTCTACCAGCACCGTGAACTGGTCGCCGACGCCTACGCCCAGAGCAAGGGCGTGGCACCATCGGCGGACACGGCAAGCGCCTTGAGCCGCCTGTTAAAGGTCAAGGCACTCACGCCCTATGTCGAAAACACCTGGCGTCTTGACCGCCGTCTGCGGGTCTATTTTGACCGCGCGGTCAACCGCGTCAAGGTCTACGGCAACTCCACCCATTACGCCGGCGTGGTGAGCAAGATCGCCGGCATGACCGATGTCTATCAACAGGCCATGCTCAGCGCCGACTCTGCCGCGCAGGACGAATGCCTGGATGAAATTGTTGATTTGTGCGATGAATTTGCCACCGGCATGCGCGAAGATATCGAACACTTTCGCATGGTGGTCGATACCCGCAAAGGCTTTAGCGGCGGCTCGATCGCCGAGAAGCTGACGCACAACCGCAACTATGTCGAGCAGGCCACGCAGATGGTGGAGGCAGTCGGCTTGCTCGACCAGGCCAATCTGCTCGACACGCTGGAGGGCTATCAGGAACTGACCCAAGTGCTGCAGCGCCATCTGTACAACCGCGTCGAAGGTGCGGATGACGTGCGCCGCCGTTTGTTTGAAGTGCAGTCGC